>NZ_JBZAYE010000539.1:0-5021 GCF_058244205.1 Variovorax sp. 20P10.2.4 | reverse complement strand
AATGCGCAGATCGGCATCGCGCGCGCCGCCTACTTCCCGAACTTCGGCCTCAACGCCTCGGTGGGCAGCAACGCGAGCAAGGTCAAGGACCTGTTCAATGCCTCGAACACGCTGTGGGCGCTCGGCCTGTCGGTGGCGCAGGTGGTGTTCGACGCGGGCGCCATCGGCGCCAACGTCGACTCGGCCAAGGCCGGCCACGAAGCGGCCGTGGCGCGCTATCGCCAGACCGTGCTGACGGCCTTCCAGGCGGTCGAAGACCAGCTCAGCGCGGGCGCCACGCTGGCCCAGCAGGAAGGCCTGCGGCGCGAAGCCTCGGCCGCGGCCGACAAGACCGAGCAGCAGCTGCTCAACCGCTACCGCGCGGCGCAGGTCAGCTACACCGAGGTCGTGACCGCGCAGGTGGCCGCGCTCAATGCGCGGCGTTCGCTGGTGCAGCTGCAGGTCAACCGCCAGTCGTCGGCGATCGCGCTGATCCAGGCGCTCGGCGGCGGCTGGCAGGCCGAGTGGCTCGCGGACGCGGGCACGCAGCCGGCCGCGCGCTGATCGCGTCGGCAAGGCGAAATCGGGGAAAGGTCGCGGACGCACGCGGCATCGCGCGCGTCCCTGGAGTCGCCGCCGCGCCGCGCCTGATCCGGCGGCCGGCGGCGTTCGGGAACGGACCTTCAGGGCCTCAATGGGCCGGGCGGTCCGTCATGCCGCCCAGGTAGTCCTTGTCGGTCACCAGCACCCACAGCGCCAGCACCAGGATCGCCGCGGCCACGAGCACCGCGTTGACCAGCGCCACCTCGAGCCCGCCGAAGCCCAGCACCCACGGCGACACCGCGAGCCAGACCGCGAGCGCGACCTCGGTCCACTCCTCCCAGGCCTGCGGCACGAAGGTCGCGCCCAGTGCCACGGCACCGAGCACGAGGCCGGTACCGATCGCGCCCCACATGGCGAGCGTGTGGCCCTGGAAGCCCAGGACCCAGGGCGAGACGATCAGCCAGACGCCGAGGACGGCGTTGACCGGGTCTTGCCAATGCTTCACTTGCTTCATGGTCTTTACCTCCTGTCGCGGCAACAGCAGGACGCGCGACCGCGACCGGGGTTGGACTGCGCGGCTTTGCCAGTGGTTCCGTGCGATCAGCCGCCGCGCGCCACCGGCGGCACCAGGTAGGCCCCCGACTCGAACAGCTGCGCCTCGGCCTGGTCGATGCGCCGGATCACGGCCTTGCCCGCGCGGCTCGCGAGCAGCTCGACCAGCGCCTCGGCCACGGCCACGCCGGCGGCCACCGAGGGAAAGAACGAGGGGCTGTGGATGGTGAACAGCAGGGTCTCGTCGGCGCGCAGCGAGAGCGGCGAGCCGAGGCTGTCGGTCAGCGCCACGATGCGGCTGCCCGCGGCCTTGGCGGCCTCGGCCACCTGCAGCGCCTCGCGCGAGTAGGGCGCGAAGCTCGCGATCAGCACCACGTCGCCGCGCCCGAAGGCGCGCTGCTGCATCTCGAGCGTGCCGCCCTGGCCGTCGACCAGGTGCACGCTGCCGCGAAAGAGCCGGTACACGTAGACGAAGGAGAAGGCGATCGGGTAGCAGGCGCGAAAGCCCGCCGCATGCACCGCGGGGGCCTTCTCCATTAGCGCGCAGACCTTCTGCAACGCCGCTTCGCTCTGCAGCTGCGTGGTCTCGAGGTTGCGGCGCTGCACCTCGAACATCTCGCCGGTCAGGCCCCGGTCGCGCGCGCGGCCCACCAGCTGCTGGGCGCGCGCGCCGTAGGCCTCGGCGCCCAGGCCCATGTCGGTGGCGAAGGCGGCCTTGAGCTGCGGCCAGCCGTCGTAGCCCAGCGTCTGGGCGAAGCGCACCAGCGTGGCGGGCGTGCTCTGCGCGCGCGTGCCGATGCCGCGCATCGAGCCCGTGACCACCTCGTTCGGATGGTCGAGCACGTAGCGCGCCACCTGCTGCAGCGCGGGGCTCAGGTCGTCGAAGCGCTGGCGGATCTGGTCTCTGGCGCCCATGGCGTCGTTCCTCTTGGTCTCTGGCGTTGGAACGAATGTACCGGAGGCGCGCCCGCTGTTCCGGGCGGGGGCTGGAACGGGTGAAACGAGCGGAACGGTTGACGGAGCAAATGTTCCAATAAATAATTCGCCCGAAACGTTGGTTCCAACTCCATCCGCCTGTCCTCACGCCATGACGCACGTCTTCCACCGCCATCTCCGCCAGACCCCGCCCGTCGCCACGGGCTCGCACGGCCTCTACATCCGCGATGCCGAGGGCCGCGAGTACCTCGATGCTTCGGGCGGCGCAGCCGTGTCCTCGCTGGGCCATGCGCATCCCGAGGTGCTGGCCGCGATGCATGCGCAGATCGACCGGCTGGCCTATGCCCACACCAGCTTCTTCACCAGCGAGGTGGCCGAGCGCCTGGCCGACGAGCTGATCGGCGCGGCGCCCGAAGGCATGAGCCATGCCTACCTCGTGAGCGGCGGCTCCGAAGCGGTGGAGGCGGCGCTCAAGATGGCGCGCCAGTACTTCGTGGAGATCGGCCAGCCGCAGCGCACCCACTTCATCGCGCGGCGCCAGAGCTACCACGGCAACACGCTGGGCGCGCTCGCGGTCGGCGGCAACGCCTGGCGGCGCGAGCCCTTCGCGCCGATCCTGGTGCCGGCCACGCACGTGTCGCCCTGCTATCCGTACCGCGAGCAGCGCGCCGACGAGAGCCCCGCGCAATACGGCCAGCGGCTCGCGAACGAGCTCGAGGCCGCGATCCTCGCGCAGGGCGCCGACCGCGTGATCGCCTTCGTCGCCGAGACCGTGGGCGGCGCCACCGCCGGCGTGCTGGTGCCGGTGCCGGGCTACTTCCAGGCGGTGCGCGCGGTCTGCGACAAGTACGGCGTGCTGCTGATCCTCGACGAGGTGATGTGCGGCATGGGCCGCACCGGCAGCTTGCATGCCTGCGAGCAGGAGGGCGTGGTGCCCGACCTGATGACCATCGCCAAGGGCCTGGGCGGCGGCTACCAGCCGGTGGGCGCGGTGCTCGCGCAGCGCAGGGTGGTCGAGGCGATGTCGCAGGGCAGCGGCTTCTTCCAGCATGGCCACACCTACCTCGGCCATCCGATGGCCTGCGCCGCCGCGCTCGCGGTGCAGCAGACGATTCGGCGCGAGGGGCTGGTCGCGAAGGTGCGCGAGGATGGCATGGCCTTCGGCGCGATGCTGGCCGAGGCGCTCGGCGCGCATCCGCATGTGGGCGACATCCGCGGCCGCGGCTTCTTCTGGGGCCTCGAGCTCGTGGCCGAGCGCGCGGGCAAGACGCCCTTCGATCCGGCGCTCAAGCTGCATGCGACCGTCAAGAAGGAGGCGATGGCGCGCGGGCTGCTGTGCTATCCCTTCGGCGGCACGGTCGACGGCCGCCAGGGCGACCACGTGCTGCTCGCGCCGCCCTTCGTCGCCACGCGCGACGAGCTGCGCGAGATCGCCGCGCGGCTCGCGGATGCCATCGACGCGGTCACGCGCCGCGCCGCGGGCTGATTCCGCGCTTCTTCCTTTCCTTTTTCCTTCACCCACCGCCTCGAGGAGCACCTCCATGCCCAAGCCACGCCTGCCGTTTTCATTCCTGCTCGCTGCCGCCCTCGTGCTGCCGGCGCTCTGCGCGAGCGCGCAGGAGAGCGACACCCTCGCCAAGATCAAGGCCAGCGGCGCCATCACCTTCGGCTACCGCGAGTCCTCGTTCGGCTTCTCGTACCTCGACGGGAATCTCAAGCCGGTCGGCTACAGCATCGAGATCTGCAAGCGCATCGTGGAGGCGGTGAAGAGCGAACTCAGGATGCCGGCGATCGAGATCCGCTACCAGGCCGTGACCTCGGCCAACCGCATCCCGCTGGTGCAGAACGGCACGGTCGATATCGAGTGCGGCTCCACCACCAACCTGGTCGAGCGCCAGAAGCTGGTGGCCTTCTCGCCCGACATCTTCCGCTACAACGTGCGCATGCTGGTGAAGGCCGATTCGGGCATCAAGAGCATCGCCGACCTGCAGGGCAAGACGGTGGTGACCACCACCGGCACCACCTCGTTCCGGCTGCTGCGCGAGGCCGACAAGGGCAAGAACCTCGAGGTCACGAGCCTCGGCGGCAAGGACCACAGCGACTCCTTCCTGCTGGTGGAGAGCGGCCGCGCGCAGGCCTTCGTGCTCGACGACATCCTGCTGGCCGGCCAGCTCGCGAACGCGCGCAACCCGAAGGACTTCCTGATCACCGGCGAGAGCCTGCGCACCGAGAACCAGTCGCTGATGTTCCGCAAGGACGATCCGGCTTTCAAGGCCATCGTCGACCGCGTGGTCTCGGGCATGATGAAGTCCGGCGAGATGGAGACGCTCTACGTCAAGTGGTTCACCTCGCCCATTCCGCCCAAGGGCATCAACATCAACTACCCGCTCAACGCCGAGACGAAGGAAGCCTTCGCCAATCCCTCGTCGAAGGGCATCTGAGCCGCATCACGTCCCCATGACCCGCATCGCCCTGATCCACGCGCTCGCGCATTCGGTCGCGCCCATCAACGACGCCTTCGCGCGCGACTGGCCGCAGGCGCTGCGCATGAACCTGCTCGACGACAGCCTGTCGGCCGATCTCGCGCGCGACGGGCGCGGGCTCGACGCGGCCATGCACGAGCGCTTCCAGCGGCTCGCGCAGTACGCGGTCGACACCGGCGCCGAGGGCATCCTCTTCACCTGCTCGGCCTTCGGTTCCTGCATCGAGGCGGTGGCGCGGCGCCATGCGGCGTTGCCGGTGCTCAAGCCCAACGAGGCGATGGTGGAGGAGGCGGTGCAGGCGCTGCGCGAGGCCGGCCCCGGCGCGCGGCTCGGGCTGATCGCGACCTTCGCGCCCACGCTGGCTTCGATGCCGCCCGAATTTCCGAGCGGCATCGCGCTGGTGCCGGCACTCGCCAAGGGCGCGCTCGAGGCGCTCGATGCGGGCGACGGGGAGCGGCACGATGCGTCGATCGCCAGGCAGGCCGAGGCCTTGCGCGCGCAGGGCTGCAGCCATATCGCGCTCGCGCA
>NZ_JBZAYE010000538.1:0-5027 GCF_058244205.1 Variovorax sp. 20P10.2.4 | reverse complement strand
TGCTGGGCACGGCCGACATCTTCGAGACGCCGTTCAGTACCAAGGCCTACACGGCCGAGCTGATCCGCAACCAGGGCGCGCGCAACGTCAACGACATGGTCGCCAACGATCCTTCGATCCGCACCAGCCTGTCGGCCACCTCGCCGCTCGACCAGAGTTCGATCCGCGGCTTCCTCACCAACAGCGACGCCTACCTGTTCGACGGCCTCGAGGGCCTGTTCGCGTACAGCAACATCCCGATCCAGCACTACGAGCGCCTCGAGGTGCTCAAGGGACCGGCGGCCGGGCTGGTCGGCGCCTCGGGCTATGGCAGCACCACCGGCGGCAGCTTCAACCTGGTGCCCAAGCGCGCCACCGACACGCCGGTGCGCTCGATCACGCTGTCGGCCAACCAGCGCTCGCTGCTCGGCACGCATGTCGACCTGGGCCAGCGCTTCGGCGCTGACCACCAGTTCGGCGCGCGCATCAACCTCAGTGCCGAGGACGGCCGGGTCTACGACGGCGCCGACCGGCGCCTGGCCGCGGCGCAGATCGCGCTCGACTACCGCGGCGACCGCTTCCGTGCCGTGCTCGATGCCGGCTACACGCGGCGCACCTCGTCGCCGCTGTTCAACCACTGGCTGCTGCAGGCCGGCGCCGCGCTGCCGCCGCCGCCCGATCCCAAGGTGCATCCCAAGCCTTCGTGGGAAATGCTCGAGGTGCGCCAGCCCTTCGCGCTGCTGAGCACCGAGTGGGACTTCGCGGACAACTGGACCGCCTACGCGCGCTTCGGCAAGCTGCGCGAGACCGCGCCCGAGCGCCGCTACATCGACCAGACCACCATCAACGGCCTGGGCCAGGTCAGCTACAGCAGCGCCTCGAGCCTGCTGTGGACGCAGTCCAACCAGGTGGCCGATGTCGGCGTGCGCGGCAGCTTCTCGCTCGGGGCGACGAATCACAAGCTCGCGCTCAGCGCCGTGTCGCAGCGCCAGCAACTGCTCGACATGCGTTCGCAGTCGCTGCCGCTGCCCCGGCGCGTGGTCGGCAGCATCTACACGCAAAACCTGGTGCCGAATCCCTTCGCCTTCGGCGTGCCGGTGGTGCCGGGCGTCGACAGCCCGGCGCTCGACCTCGACAGCCTCGCCGTGGCCGACACCATCTCGGCCTTCGACGACCGCCTGTTCGTCACGCTGGGCGCGCGCCACCAGCGCATCAAGAAGCTGCCCTATGACCAGTCGAAGACCACGCCCACGGTGGCCGCGCTCTACAAGTTCGACAACGGCATCTCGGTCTACGGCAACTACGCCGAATCGCTGGCCCAGGGCGCGGTGGCGCCGGCCGGTGCGCGCAACGCGGGCGAGCAGCTCGCGCCCTACCTGTCGCGCCAGCACGAGTTCGGCCTCAAGTGGGACCGCGGCAGCCATGGCCTCACCGTCGCGTACTTCGACATCCGCAAGGCCACGGCCTTCGTCGACAGCGACAACTTCTTCCGCGCCGCCGGCCTGCAGCGCAACAAGGGCGTGGAGATCGAGAGCTTCGGCGAGATCGGCAAGGGCCTGCGCCTGCTGGGCGGCGTGGCCTGGATCGATGCGCGCATGTCGAAGACCGCGGGCGGCGCGAGCGACGGCAGGAAGGCCATCGGCGTGCCCGAGTTCACCGCCAATCTCGGCCTGGAGTACGACGTGCCCGCCGTGCCCGGCCTCACGCTGACCGGCCGCTACATCTACACCGACAGCGCCTGGGTCGACCTCGCGAACACGCAGCGCGTGCCTTCGTGGAAGCGCATCGACATCGGCGCGCGCTACGCCACGCGCCTGAACGGCGTGGCCACCACCCTGCGCGCCGGCATCTCGAACCTGCTCGACGACAACTACTGGACCATCGCGGGGCGCAACTTCATCTCGGTGGCGCCGCCGCGGACCTGGCAGGTGCAGGCCAGCTTCGACTTCTAGGGCGCCTTCGCCAGGTCGTCGTCGATGTGCGGATCCGGCGGCTGTCCGCGCAGCCTGCGCACCGTGCGCCGGATCCAGTGCTCGATGTCGTCGACGTAGGTGAAAACGGCCGGCACCACCAGCAGGCTCAGCACCGTCGAGGTGATCAGCCCGCCGATCACCGCCATCGCCATCGGCGAGCGGAAGCTCGAGTCGGCGGCGCTCCAGCCGAAGGCGATCGGCGCCATGCCGGCGCCCATGGCCAGGGTGGTCATGATGATCGGCCGTGCGCGCTTGTGGCAGGCGTCGAGCAGCGCCTCCCAGCGGTTCATGCCGTGGTCGCGGCGCGCCACGATCGCGTACTCCACCAGCAGGATCGAGTTCTTGGTCGCGATGCCCATCAGCATGATCAGGCCGATCAGCGAGGGCATCGACAGCGCCTTCTGCCCCAGCAGCAGGCCGACGAAGGCACCGCCCAGCGCGAGCGGCAGCGCGCACAGGATGGTCACCGGGTGCAGGAAGTCCTTGAACAGCAGCACCAGCACGATGTAGATGCACAGCACGCCGGTCAGCATCGCCAGGCCGAAGCTGTTGAACAGCTCGGTCATCACCTCGGCGTCGCCGACCTCGGTCACGCGCACGCCCGGCGGCAGGTTGCGGATCGAGGGCAGGGCCATCGCGGCGTTCTTGGCGTCGCCCAGGCCAACCGAGGAGAGCTCGATCTCGAAGTTGACGTTGCGCGAGCGGTCGTAGCGGTCGATCACGGCCGGGCCGCCCTCGACCGTGAGCTGCGCCACCTGGCCCAGCATCACCGGGCCGCGGCTGCCGGGCACGGTCAGCCGCTCGAGCAGCGCCAGGTCCTGCCGCGCGCTGTCCTCGAGCTTCACCAGGATCGGCACCTGGCGCTGCGCGAGGTTGAGCTTGGGCAGCGACTGGTCGTAGTCGCCCAGGGTAGCCACGCGCAGCGTCTCGGCAATGGCGCTGCTGGTCACGCCCAGGTCGGCGGCGCGCGCGAAGTCGGGGCGCACCGCGATCTCGGGCCGGATCAGGCTGGCCGTGGAGGTGATGTTGCCCAGGCCGGCGATGGTGCGCAGGTCGCGCTCCACGTCGCGCGCGGCGCCCACCAGCGTGGCCGGGTCGTCGCCCGACAGCGAGAGGATGTACTTCTCGCCCGAGCCGCCCAGGCCCACGGTGCTGCGCACGCCGGGCAGGGTCTCGAGGGCGCGGCGGATCTCGTTCTCGATCACCTGCTTGCGCGGCCGGTCGCCGCGCGGATCGAGCTTCACCGTCAGCGTGGCCTTGCGCGTCTCGGGCGTGCCGAAGTTCGCGAACGGATCGCCGCCCGCGCTGCCGCCGCCTACCGTGGTGTAGACGCTGCGCACATGGCGCACCTCCATCAGCCGGCGCCGTGTCTCCTCGGCCGTGGCCTGCGTCTGCGCCAGCGTGGCGCCGGGCGCGAGCGACAGGTAGACCTGGGTCTGCGAGTTGTCGTCGGGCGGGATGAAGCCGGTCTTCAGCAGCGGGATCATCGCCAGCGAGCCGAAGAAGAACAGCGTGGCCAGCACCATGGTCGCGAAGCGGTGCGTCATGCACCAGGTGACCCAGCGCATGTAGACAGACAGCCAGCGCGGCTCCTTCTCCTGGTCGACGATGGGCTTGAGCAGGTAGGCCGCCATCATCGGCGTGAGCACCCGCGCCACCACCAGCGAGGCGAACACCGCGAGCGAGGCGGTCCAGCCGAACTGCTTGAAGAACTTGCCGGCCACGCCGCTCATGAAGGCCGTGGGCAGGAACACCGCGATCAGCGTGAAGGTGGTGGCGATCACCGCCAGCCCGATCTCGTCGGCCGCCTCCATTGCCGCGTCGTAGGGCGACTTGCCCATGCGCAGGTGGCGCACGATGTTCTCGACCTCCACGATCGCGTCGTCGACCAGGATGCCGATCACCAGCGACAGTGCCAAGAGCGACACCACGTTGATCGAGAAGCCCAGCAGGTGCATGCCGATGAAGGCCGGAATCGCCGACATCGGCAGCGCCACGGCCGAGACGAAGGTGGCGCGCAGGTCGCGCAGGAACAGCCACACCACCAGCACGGCGAGGATGGCGCCCTCGTACAGCAGGTGCAGCGAGCCGTCGTATTCCTCCTGCACCGGCTCCACGAAGTTGAAGGCCTCGGTGAGCTCGATGTCGGGATGCTGGGCCTTGAGGTCGTCGAGCGCCTTGTGCACCAGCGCGCCCACTTCCACCTCGCTGGCGCCGCGGCTGCGCGCCACCTCGAAGCCCACGACCGGCTTGCCGTCGAGTAGCGCGGCCGCGCGCGGCTCGGCGATGGTGTCGCTGATGCGCGCCACCTGGTCGAGGCGCACGCGCCGGCCGTCCGACAGCGCGATCTGCATCGCGTTCAACTGGTCGGCCGAGGTCACGGTGGCGAGCGTGCGCACCGGCTGCTCGCTGCCCGAGAGGTCGAAGCGGCCGCCCGCGCTCTCCACCTGCACCTGGCGCAGCTGGCGCGAGATGTCGGCGGCGGTGGCGCCGAGCGCCTGCAGCTTGTTGGGATCGATGTCCACGTGCACCTGGCGCGTGACGCCGCCCACGCGCGCGACCGCACCCACGCCAGGCTGCGCCAGCAGCTTCTTGCTCACGTCGTTGTCGACGAACCATGACAGCGCCTCGGCGTCCATGTGGCTCGAGGCGATGGTGAAGGCCAGCACCGGCTGGGCCGCGAAGTCGAGCTTGGTGATGACCGGGTCGCGCAGGTCGGCCGGCAGGTCGGCGCGCACCTTCTGCACCGCCGAGCGCACGTCGTCCACGGCCTCCTGCACCGGCTTCTCGAGCCGGAACTCGACGATCAGCGTGACCGCGCCGTCCTGCACCTTGGTCGTGATGTGCTTGAGGCCCTGCACGGTGGCGATCGAGTTCTCGATCTTGCGCGCGACGTCGTTCTCGAGCTGCGAGGGCGCGGCGCCCGGCAGCGAGGCCGAGACGGTGACGGTCGGCAGGTCGATGTCGGGGAAGTTCTGCACCTTCATCGCATTGAAGGACAGCAGCCCGCCGAAGGTGAGCAGCACGAACAGCATCACCGCCGCGATGGGGTTGCGGATGGACCAGGCGGAAACG
>NZ_JBZAYE010000537.1:0-5043 GCF_058244205.1 Variovorax sp. 20P10.2.4 | reverse complement strand
AGCTCGCGGCGCCGAGGAAGCCGGTCCATTCCCAGCGGTGGGCCAGCAGCAGCAACAGCGGCTGCACGACGAGCAGCGCCGCGCCCGCGAGGGCCAGCGCCTGGACGACGCGTGCATGCCGCGCGAGATGAAGCGAGGGCGAGGCTGGCGTATGCTGCATGGCGCACCCATGTTGGTTGTAAATCGATAAAAGTTTATCGTAAAACAATAAGTTTTTGCTGAGGCGCTCCTGAAGGGGTGCTGTCCTTACCGTTTGCCATGGCCAAGAAGAACGCCCACGTCTCCGAGACGCCCGCCACCCAATTGCTGCGCGCCCACAAGGTCGCGTTCACCGAGCACCCCTACGAATACATGGAGCACGGCGGCGCCCAGCGCGGCGCCGAGATGCTGGGGCTCGATCCGTTCATGGTGATCAAGACGCTGGTGATGCAGGACCAGGACGCCAAGCCGCTGGTGGTGCTGATGCATGGCAACCGCACGGTGTCGACCAAGAACCTCGCGCGCCAGATCGGCGCCAAGTCGGTCGAGCCCTGCAAGCCCGAGGTGGCGCAGCGCCACAGCGGCTACATGGTGGGCGGCACCTCGCCCTTCGGCACCAAGCGCGAGATGCCGGTGTACGTGGAGGCGACGGTGCTCGCGCTGCCGCGCATCGTGCTCAACGGCGGGCGGCGCGGCTACCTGATCGGCATCGACCCGCAGGTGTGCGTGCAGCTGCTGGGCGCGACGCCGGTGGAGTGCGCGCTGGCAGAATAGCCGGCTCCTGCGATTCGATCGTCGGCGCTGCGCGTCCCGCCCGGGGCGTATCGGCGCGGCGATGCGTCCCCCGAAGAACAACACCGATCCGCGGAGACCCGCCTTGACCTTTCACCTGCCTACCCTGATCGCCATCGTGGCGTCGTACCTGCTCGGCTCGCTGTCCTTCGCCGTCATCGTGAGCAGGGCGCTCGGCATGGCCGATCCGCGCAGCTACGGCAGCAAGAACCCCGGCGCGACCAACGTGCTGCGCTCGGGCAACAAGGGCGCGGCGCTGGCCACGCTGCTGCTCGATGCGGTCAAGGGCTGGGTGCCGGTGTTCGTGATCCGCCACTGGGGCGCGCAATGGGGCCTGGACGACGGCGTGGCCGCGGTGGCCGGCGTGGCCGCCTTCCTCGGCCACCTGTACCCGGTGTTCTTCGGCTTCCAGGGCGGTAAGGGCGTGGCGACGGCGGCCGGCGTGCTGGTGGGCATCGCGCCCTGGCTCGGACTCGCGACCGGCGCCACCTGGCTGATCATCGCGGTGTTCTTCCGCTACTCGTCGCTCTCCTCGCTGGTCGCCGCCTTCTTCGCGCCGGCCTACTACCTGATCGGCGGCGGCATCGCGTGGCCGCTGAGCCGCACGGCGCTGGTCGCCATCATCGTCATGAGCCTGCTGCTGATCTGGCGGCATCGCGAGAACATCCGCCGGCTCGCCGCCGGCACCGAGTCCAAACTGGGCTCCAAAAAGAAAAAGGACTGAAGGATCACCATGGGCACCATCACCCGCTTCCACGTCGGACCGCGTCTTTCCGAGACCGCGGTGCACAACGGCACCATCTACCTCGCGGGCCAGGTGCCCGACGACACCACGCAGGACATCCGCGGCCAGACCCAGCAGGTGCTGGCCATGGTCGACCGGCTGCTGGCCGAGGCCGGCAGCGACAAGTCGCGCATCCTCATGACGCAGATCTTCCTGGCCGACATCGCCGACATCACGGCGATGAACGAGGTCTGGGACGCCTGGATCCCGACCGGCAACACGCCGCCGCGCGCGACGGTGCAGGCCAAGATGGCCAATGCCGGCTACAAGATCGAGATCGTGGTGACCGCAGCGCAGGCCTGATCGGGCCGCGCTTTCAATAGCGCTTCTCGAGCACCATCTGGTCGGCATCGCGCCGCATCGAGAAGCGGTTGATGAAGCTGTTGCCCAGCAGCACGAAGGGCATGGACTGCGGCGAGACGATGGCCTCGAGGTCGTAGACCTCGACGTCGCCCACGCGCACCGAGCGCAGCCGCAGCATGTAGCCGGGCGCCACGCCGTTGGCGGTGTTGACCTGTACCGGCCGGCCCTTGCTGTAGTCGAGGCCGATGCGCTGCGCGTCGGCCACCGACATGGCGACCGTGGTCGCGCCGGTGTCGAGCATGAAGGTGACCGGGCGATCGTTGATCAGGCCCTGGGTCATGAAATGGCCGCGGCTGTCGGCCGGCAGCACGATGCGGTTGCCGCTGCCGCCCGAAGGGCCGCCGCCGCCGATGCTCACGGGCGTGTCCATGCGCAGCGTGACGCGCTTGCCCTCGGACTCGACCACCGCCTGCTCCGACTGCAGCGAGACCAGCTTCACGCCCTGGAAGCTTTCGCCCACCGCCACCGTCTTGGGCGCGCTGCCGTTGACGATCAGGATCGCGCGGCTGCCGATGGTGCCGGTCAGCATGACCGAGTCGGCCGCCTGGGCCGACGGCGCCGCCACCGCGGCCAGAACGAACGCGGCGACGGCGAATGCCTTCATGGACCGGGGCTCAGTCGCGGAAGTTGTTGAAGGACAGCGGCGTATCGGGCACGTCCTTCTTGATCAGCGCCATGGCGGCCTGCAGGTCGTCGCGCTTGGCGCCTGTGACGCGCACCGCGTCGCCCTGGATCGCGGCCTGCACCTTGATCTTGCTGTCCTTGATCAGGCGCTGGATCTTCTTGGCGATGTCGCCCTCGATGCCGTTCTTGATCTTGATGACCTGCTTGACCTTGTCGCCGCCGATCTTCTGCACGTCGCCCTTGTCGAGGAAACGCACGTCGACGCTGCGCTTGGTGAGCTTGCTGCGCAGGATGTCCTCGACCTGCACGAGCTGGAACTCGGCATCGCCGGTCATGGTGATTTCCTTGTCCTTGAGCTCGACGGCAGCCGCGGTGCCCTTGAAGTCGAAACGGGTGGCGATTTCCTTGGCGGTGTTCTCGACGGCGTTCTTGACCTCGGGCAGATTGGGTTCGCAGACGGTGTCGAAAGACGGCATGGGCTCTCCTCAGATGTCACGGTAGCTGGATGCGACAATTCTCCCATGATCGTGGAGCACAACGTCCCGCTGCAGCCGTACAACAGCTTCGGCATCGTCGCGCGCGCGCAGCACCTGGTGCGCATCGCGAGCGAGGCCGACCTGGCCGCGCTGCATGCCGACACCGAATGGCGCGATGCGCCGCGTTTCGTGCTGGGCGGCGGCAGCAATATCGTGTTGACCGGTGACGTGAAGCCGCTGGTCCTGAAGGTGGAGATCCAGGGCCGCCGGCTGGTCGAGGAGACCCCGCGCGCCTGGATCGTGGAGGCCGGCGCCGGCGAGGTCTGGCACGACACCGTGCAGTGGACCCTGGCGCAGGGCTATCCGGGGCTCGAGAACCTCGCGATGATCCCGGGCACGGTGGGCGGTTCGCCGGTGCAGAACATCGGCGCCTATGGCGTCGAGCTGCAGGACCGCTTCGATTCGCTCGATGCCTTCGATCTGGAAACCGGCCGCAGCTTCACGCTCGACGCGGCGCAATGCGCCTTCGGCTATCGCGACTCGGTGTTCAAGCACGTGCGCGGCGCGGGCGGCGCCAACGACTTCGGCCTGGCGGGCCGCGCGCTGATCACGCGCGTGCGCTTCCGGCTGCCCAAGCCCTGGAAGGCGGTGGCGGGCTACCTCGACCTGGAACGCAGGATGGAGGAGACCGGCAACTTCACGCCGGATGCGAACGACATCTTCGACTGGATCTGCGCCATCCGCCGCGCCAAGCTGCCCGACTGGCGGGTGCTGGGCAACGCGGGCAGCTTCTTCAAGAACCCGACCGTCACGCCCGAGCAGTGCGCCGACATCATCGCGCGCGAGCCGAAGATCGTGCACTACCCGATGGACGACGGCAGCATCAAGCTCGCGGCCGGCTGGCTGATCGACGCCTGCGGCTGGAAGGGCAAGTCGGTGGGCAATGCCGGCGTCTACGAGAAGCAGGCGCTGGTGCTGGTCAACCGCGGCGGCAACGAGAACCCAGTGACCGGCGGCGAGGTGATGACGCTGGCCAAGGCGATCCAGACCAGCGTGTACGAGCGCTTCGGCATCCGGCTGGAGCCCGAGCCGGTGGTGGTCTGACCCGGCATCGTCCCGGCCTGGCCGCATGGATCTCGACTTCCTGCACCTGAACTACCGCCGGCGCATCGCTGCGCTGGTGTGGCTGCGGCGGCTCGTGATCGTGGCGGCGATCGCCGCGCTGGTGTTCTCGCGCGGGCGCTGGTGGAGCGTGGCGCTGGGATTCATCGGCACCGGCCTGCTGGTGGCGGTGATGGGCTGGTTCGAGACCAGCCTGCGCCGCCAGTTCATCCGCGAGGCGCGGTTGCCGCCCTTCCTGGTCCACAAGCTGATCGCGGCCCATCCGCAGCTGAGCCGGCGCGACGCCGAGCTGGTGCTGCGCGGCCTGCGGCAGTTCTTCATGGCGCACCTGCGCAGCGGGCGCAAGTTCGTCGGCATGCCCTCGAAGGTGGCCGACACCGCCTGGCACGAGTTCATCCTCCATACCCAGGGCTACCAGCACTGGTGCCAGGCGGCCTTCGGCGGCCTCTTGCACCACACGCCGGCCGAGGTGCTGGGGCGCGATCCCAAGCGCAACGACGGTCTGCGCCGCAGCTGGTACTGGGCCTGCAAGGAGGAGAGCATCGATCCGCGCAAGCCGGCGCGGCTGCCGCTGCTGTTCGCGCTCGACGTCAAGTTCGGCATCGAGGGCGGCTTCAACTACGTGCCCGACTGCCGCGACATCGATCGGCAGGCCGGCTCCGATGCTCACTGCGGCACGAGCTTCGGCGAAGGCGGCTCGTCGAGCGGTGGCTGTGGCGGCGATGCGGGCGGCTTCGGCGGCAGCGAATCGAGCGGCGGCGATGGCGGCGGCGGGGATTCGGGCGGTGGCGATGGCGGCGGTTGCGGTGGGGGTTGCGGGGGCGGAGGCGGCGGGGACTGAGCGCCCCGTAACGGTGGCACCAAAGAAAAAAGCAGGCGCGAGGCCTGCTTTTTTGTGGGGGC
>NZ_JBZAYE010000536.1:0-5048 GCF_058244205.1 Variovorax sp. 20P10.2.4 | reverse complement strand
TGGCTCTGGAACACCGGCGGCACGCCGGCCTGGGCGGCCTCGCTGTACGGGTCTTCGCTGTGGGCGGCGACCACGGCCTGGGCACGCACCTCGGCGCGGCTCGCGGTCGACTGGAACTGCAGCACGCCCTGGTATTGCTCGGCGCTGGCGCCGAGCGAGAACACGGAAGCGAGGACGGCGACACAGAGGAGAACGGAAGACTTCATGATGGACTTTCTGGAAGGTTGAAGAAGAAGGAGACGGACAGTCGTCAGTGGCTGAAGGAGAGGGTTGTTGCTGCTGACGGAAGTGATTGTTTTCGGGGCACGCCCCTCGCGAACGCGATTGCGTATGCCTGTGTATCTGCGGGGGCGAACGCTCACAGTAAATTTCACGACGGGGGCATCGCGCCCGTGCGGGCGTCCAGGTAGACAGGGCGTTCTACAATCGCCCGCCCATCGGCCCCGAAAGCGCGCCCCATGAAGCTGGTCATCGTCGTCCTCGAAGGGGTCCAGGCCCTCGATGTCGCGGCGCCCATGGACGTCTTCACCGAGGCCAACCGCTTCCTGAGCGCGCACCAGCAGTACGAGATCACGCTCGTGGGCCTGCAGGCCGGCGGCGTGCGCTGTGCCAACGGCATGCAGCTGCACGTGGGCACGGGCTACCTCGACCACCACGAACAGCCCGACCTGCTGCTGGTGGCCGGCGGGCCGAACCTGCCCGAGCTGCACGCCTATCCCGCGCCCTTTCTCGCCTGGCTCAACGCCATGGCCGCGGGCTCGCGGCGCTACGGCTCGGTATGCAACGGTGCCTTTCCGCTCGGCCATGCGGGCCTGCTCAACGGCAAGGAGGTCACGGCGCACTGGCACGACGTCGACCGGCTCATCGCGCGCTTTCCGCGGGCGCGCGTGCGGCCCGACAAGATCTTCGTGCGCGACGGCAAGCTGTTCACCTCGGCCGGCGTGACCGCCGGCGTGGACCTCTGCCTCGCGCTGGTGACCGAGGACTGGGGCCACGAACTCGCGCTGCGCATCGCCAAGCGGCTGATCGTCTACATCCGCCGCGACGGCGGGCAGTCGCAGTACAGCCCCTACCTGGCGGTGGGCCCGAAGGAAGAGACCATCGTGGCGAAGGTGCTGCGCCATGTCACCGAGCACCTGAGCGAGCCGCTGAGCATCGAGCAGCTTGCCGATGCGGTGGGCGTGAGCCGCCGCACCTTCTCGCGCAGCTTCGCGAAGGACGCCGCGATGACGCCCTCGGCCTTCGTCGAGCAGGTGCGCATCGACTTCTCGCGCAAGCTGCTCGAGGAGACCGACCTGCCGCTCAAGACGGTGGCCTTCCGCTGCGGCTTTCGCAGCGCGAACCACATGCGCGTGGTGTTCGCGAAGCGGCTCGACACGACGCCGCGCGATTACCGCGAGCGCTTCCACAGCGTGGCCTGAAACGGGCCATCAATGGCGCAAACCGCGCCATCGTGGCCCACCGTCGGGCGCTCCCGACTCCTAGACTTTTGCTTCGCCCTCGCCGCTCTCGCGCGGGGGTTTTCAGGAGCAAGAAATCATCACCACGCACACGCTGAGTCCGGCAGCCCCTCCGCGACAGACCTCCCTTCGCCACCTGCCGGTCAACCTCTTCGCCTCGGTCATGGGCATCTCGGGACTGGCCGGCGCCTGGCACCAGGCCAGCGAGCAGTTCGGCGCGAGCCCGCGGATCCACGCTGCGATCGGCGCCGTCGCTGTCGCGCTGTTCGTGCTGCTGTGCCTGGCCTATGCGGCCAAGGCCGTGCTGCATCCGCAGGCGGTGCGTGCCGAGTTCATGCACCCGATCGCGGGCAACTTCTTCGGCACGATCACCATCGCCACGCTGCTGATCTCCTCGGTCGTGGCGCCGGTCAGCGCGCGGGCCTCGCAACTGCTCTGGAGCATCGGCGCCGCGCTGACCGTCGCGCTGTCCTTCACCATCGTGAGCCGCATGCTGCGCGGGAAGGTCGACGCGGGCCATTCGGTGCCGGCCTGGCTGATCCCGGGCGTGGCCACGCTCGACATCACGGTGGCCGGCGGCACCATGCCCATGGCCTGGGCGCGCGAGCTCAACCTGTTCGCGATGGCCGTGGGAACGATGGTCGCGCTGGTGTTCTTCACCATGATCGTGTCGCGGCTGATCCATCACCACGAGAAGCTGGCCAACGAGATGGTGCCCTCGCTGATGATCCTGGTCGCGCCCTTCGAGGTGGGCTTCCTGGCCTACACCAGCTTCTTCCAGCGCGTCGACACCTTCGCGGCGCTGCTCTTCTACTTCGGGCTCTTCGTCTTCCTCACGCTGGTGTTCAAGGTGTTCCGGCGCAGCATTCCCTTCGCGGCCGGCTGGTGGGCGCTGAGCTTTCCGATCGCCGCGCTCGCCAATGCCGCGCTGCGCTACGCGCATCACGCCGACTTCCTGCCGCTGACCGTGCTGGCGCTCGCGCTGCTGGCCTTCCTGAGCGTGCTGATCGCGGTGCTCGCGGTTCGCACCCTGCAGCTTCTCGCGAGCGGCAGGCTGCTCGCGCCCAAGTGAACAACAACCTCTCGCACCACAAGACCATGAACGACGCTCCATACTCGCCACCCATCGCACCCACCGCCCCTGCCGACGCGACGAGGCCCACGCTTCTGTCAGGCTGGGACGAGGTCGGAAACTGCAGCTGCCTGGACCGTGTCGAGGCCGCGCCCGACCCCGTCGGCGAGCACTCTCAGGAACCCCACACCCCTTTGCCATGACGGAACGACAACTCATCATCCCCGCCTCGATGCAGCGCCTCGCCGAACGCGCGGGCTACGCGCCCGCCGTCAGGGTCGGCGCCACGGTCTACTGCGCGGGCCAGGTCGGCCGCACGCCCGAGCTCGAGGTCATCGCCGACCCCGAGGCGCAGTTCGTCGCGGCCTGGGACAACCTGCGCACGGTGCTGGCCGAAGCCGGCTGCGGCTTCGAGGACGTGGTCGAGATGACCACCTACCACGTCGACATGGCGACGCACATGCCGGTGTTCCGCGCGGTGAAGGACCGCCTCTTTCCGCGCGGCCAGTGCGCCTGGACCTGCATCGGCGTCCACTCGCTCGCGCACGCGGGGCTGCTGGTGGAGATCAAGTGCATCGCGGTGGCGCGCGACGGCCGGTCATAGCGGCAACTCGAGCGTTTGCCATGCGCGCAGCATGGCGGTCTGCTTGTGCAGGTAGTCGGTCGGTATCGACTGCGATCCCCAGTCGGGAATGCGCGCCGCGTATTCGCCCAGCAGCCAGAGCTGCCGCACCGCCATGAAACGCGGGATCGCGGCGAGGTCGACATCGGCGACCGGCCGCACTTCGCGATAGGCGCCGATGAAGGCCAGCCATTGGGACCTGGCCTTCTCGCTCATCACGCCATCGGGCATGCGCGGATACAGGCTCCACGGATACACCGCGATCTCGTAGGCCAGGTAGCCGGGGCCCGCTTCGTCGAAGTCGAAGAACAGCGCCCGGCGCTGCCCCTTCGCATCGGCCGCGATGAAGTTGTTGTAGCCGTGCGTGTCGCCATGGCACAGCACGCGCGAGAGTTCGCCGAAGGCCAGGATGTCGTCGGCGAGGCGACGGCCTATCTCCTCGTACTGCGGGCGCAGCTCGGCCGTCATGGTCGATCCGCGCAACAGGGCGTCGAGCGGACGGTGCAACAGGTGATCGAGATCGAGGGTGTAGGCGCTGGGCGGACCGCCGTAGCTTTCGCCCACGGCATGCAAGGCGGCCAGCCCGTGCGCGAGCAGCGCGATGTGCTCGACGCTGTCGCCGGTGGCTTCGCCTTCGAGGTGCTCGAAGAGCATCAGCGCGCGCGGTCCTTCGGGGAGTTGCACCCGGATCGCCGCCTCGCCATTGGCCGCGGACAGGCAGCGCGCGACAGCGCAACCGGCATCGGCCCAGTGCGCGAGCGCGGCGGCCTCGAAGGCGATATTGGGCCCGCCACGAAAGCGCTCGGGACTCAGCCGCGCCACCACGCGCCGGCCGTCGGCGAAGTCCAGGCGGTAGCTCTGGTTGAAGCGTCCGACCAGGAATTCGCTCGCGACGACTTGGCCCAGGTCGTAGAAGGCCTGCACGAGCCTCGCGATGCTGGCGGCGGTCGGCGTCGATTGCGCGATATCGATCTGCATGGAGCCCCCCGAAAGAAAGGGGCGCGATTATGCGGCGACCAACCTGCGGGGAAGCTGAAGGCCGTCAGCCCTGGCCGTCAGCCCTGGCCGCCGGCATCGCCCACGGGCTTCACCGCCGCATCGGCCTCGAGGCAAGCCGCCTTCAACGCCTCGGCCACCGCATCGGGCGCATCGCGCAGTTCGACGATGTCGCGCTCGCCCACGCAATGCCCTTCGAGCCGGATGTAGATGCGCTTGAAGTCGCCGCCCAGCGCCTTGGCCACGTCGCGCAGGCAGTCGGGCAGCGTGGCGAAACCGCTGTCGCGGTAGGAGCTCGGCGGGATCACGCCCTTGGAGCGCGGCGCGCGCACCGAGTAGCCGTAGGCAGCGCCCTGCTCCTTCAGCTCGACCACGGGCTGAAGGGTGCGCTCGACTTCCAGGGCTCGCTTCATCGCCCCAGTGTAAGAGCGATGCGCCGCGAGAAACCAGCTCAGGCAGTGGGGTGCAGCCTCCGCGCGACGATGTCGGTGACGAGCGCCAGCACGATCGCCACGCCACCCACGGCAAACAGCAGCGCATACCCGCCGCCCGCGTGCGCGAGCAGCCACGACATTCCGTAGGCGCCACTGGCCTGCAATACCGCGAAGCCGGTGGTGGCGCGGCTCCACGCGGGCTTCTGCATCGCGGGGTGATGCGCGAGCAGCTCCTGCACGCGGCCCAGCACCAGCGGCACGATGCCCGGCGTGAAGGCGCCAACCACGGCGCTCGAAACGATCAGCCCGCCATGGCCGATGAGGCCGAACGCGGGCAAGGCGAGCGCCGCGGCCTGCAGCACGAAGGCGATGCGCAACGCGGTGGCGAAACCGACGCGGTCCGCGAGCCAGCCGCTGAGCACCGGCCCCACGAGCGCGCCGAGGCCGAACACCACCCAGTACTG
>NZ_JBZAYE010000535.1:0-5075 GCF_058244205.1 Variovorax sp. 20P10.2.4 | reverse complement strand
GCGCTGCCCTACCGCCTGCACACCAGTGCCAATGTCGACCTGGCGGGCCGCCGCGTGTGGCTCAGCTTCAGCAACACGGGCACGCAGGGCACGGTGTTCCACGTCTACGACGAACTCAACCTCACGCGCTATCCGCGGCGCTACACCGTCGAGGCCGGCAAGATGATCTCGGACGCCTGGCAGGCCAGCACCGACGACGCGGGCCGCTACAGCCTCTGGGTGCTGGGGCCGAACGGCTATCACCGGCGCTTCAAGGGCCAGCTCGGCGCGCTGGCCGGCGCGGCCAACCCCGAGGTGCGCGTGTGCTACGACCCCGAGCGCAACGCGGTCCGCCTCACCATCATGAACATGGGCGAGGCCCCGGCCGCGGTGACGGTGCGCGCCAACGCCTACCGCGGCGACGGCCCGTGGACCTACACCGTGTCGCCGGGCATGCAGCTCGAGCCCTCGTGGAGCCTCGCCGACACCCACAGCTGGTACGACTTCACGCTGACCATGGGCGATGGCTTCGAGCGCCGCTTCGCCGGCCGGCTCGAGACCGGCCAGGACGGCACCAGCGATCCGGCGATGGGCGTCGCCGCCTCGTAGTGCAAGGTGCCGCCGCACGGCGCGGCGGCACGCTTACACGAGGCCATCACGATCGGCCGGCATCATGGTGCGTTTCGCAACGACCCACCGATCCCGGAGACCCGCAGTGACGCTCAACCAGATCCGCGCCTTCGTCGCGGTCGCCCACGACGGCGGATTCACGGCCGCGGCGCGCACGCTGGGCATGAGCCACAGCACGCTCAACTCGCAGATCCAGATGATGGAGCGCGAGTACGGCGCCGAGCTGTTCCATCGCCGCGGGCGCCGCGTCGAGCTGTCCGCGCTCGGCCTCGAGATGCTGCCGCTGGCGCGGCGCATGATCGCGCTCGAGGGCGACATGAGCTCGCTGCTCGACGACAGCGGCAAGCTGCGCCATGGCTCGCTGAAGGTCGGCGCGGTCGGCCCGTACCACGTCACCGAGATGATCGAGGCCTACCACGCGGTGCATCCGCGCATCAAGATCTCGGTCACGCTGGGCAACTCCGAGGTGGTGCTCGACGCGCTCGACCGCTACGTGAGCGACGTGGGCGTGGTGGCGAGCCGCTTTCCCGACGAGCGCTATCACATGCAGCTCTATGCGCGCTACCCGGTGATCGCCTTCGTCCATGTCGGCCATCCGTTCGCCAAGCGCGAGGCGATCGCGCTGCGCGAACTCTCGGGCCAGCCGCTGCTGATGCGCGAGCCGGGCTCGACCACGCGCAAGGCGCTCGAGGACGCGCTCGCCAAGCAGGGCATCGCGGTGCAGGTCGCGATGGAGATCGGCAGCCGCGAGGCGCTGCGCGAGGCGGTCGCGCGCGGGCTGGGCATCGGCACGGTCTCGGAATCCGAGTACGTGCCCGACCCGCGCCTGCGGCCGGTGCGCATCGAGGGCGACGTGGTCTCGACCCACATCCACGTGTGCTGCCTGCGCGAGCGGCGCGACAGCCGGCTCATCGCTTCCTTCTTCGAGGCCATCGCCGATCGCAGGGCGCCCGCCGCGTGATCCGGCCTTATGCGAACGACGGCTAAGCATCCCTGAAAGCCTTCGTTGGCCAGCCACCGGCGGCCACTTTAGTCTGCGTCGATCCTCTTTCAGCAAGGACCCCGCAGATGAACGACCGACTCCAGCGCGTGCATGCCTCGCGCTCGGCCGCCGTGAAGGCCGGCCTCGACCATCCCGTGATCGACACCGACGTGCACGTCAACGACTTCGCGCCGGTGCTCGAGGACTACGTGGCGCAGTACGGCGGCAACAAGCTGGTCGATGCGCTGCGCAAGGCGCTCGGCGGGCGCTTCGTCACGCGCAACGGCGGCGGCAAGGACTGGTACCAGCAGTCGGCCGAGGAACGCCAGTTCCACCGCACGCTGCGCGCGCCCTGGTGGGCCCGCGTCACGCGCAACACCTACGACCTCGCGACCTACACGCTGCCCGCGCTGCTGCACGAGCGCCTGGGCGAGCAGGGCTCGGACTACTCGATCCTGTTCCCCAACGACGTGCTCTCGCCGGCCGCCGCCGGCAGCGAGTACCGCCAGCCACTGCACCGCGCCATCAACCACTTCCACGCCGACCAGTACCGGCCCTATGCCGACCGCCTGACGCCGGTGGCGGGCATACCGCTGCACTCGCCGCAGGAAGGCATCGAGGAGCTGGAGTTCGCGGTCAAGACGCTGGGCCTGAAGGTCGTCAACATCGCGGGCGGCGTGCGCCGTCCGATCCGCGCCATCGCCGAGAAGTACCCGGCCGCCGAGCATCCCGACATCGCCAGGCAGGTGGGCTACATCGACTTCTACGGCATCGACAGCGAGCACGACTACGACCCCTTCTGGGCCAAGGTGGTGGAGCTCGGCGTGCCGGTGACCACGCACTACGGCAGCCAGGGCTGGACCGGCCGGCAGTCGATCAGCAACTACATGAACAACCACATCGGCCACTTCGCCGATGGCTCGCAGGCCTTCGCCAAGGCGCTGTTCTTCGGCGGCGTGACGCGGCGCTTTCCGGGGCTGCGGGTGGGCCTGCTCGAAGGCGGCGCGGACTGGGGCTCGCACGTTTACACGCACCTGGTGGACCGCTGGGAGAAACGCAACCGGCATGCGGTGCGCAACTACGACCCGGCCGAGGCCGACATCGAGCTGCTGGCCTCGCTGTTCGAGCGTTACGGCGGCGACTTCGTCAAGGGCCGTACGCTCGACAAGGCCACGCTGCTGCGCGACAGCCTGGGCATCTCGGCGCTGCCGCACAGCCGCGAGCCGAACGAGAGCGAGATCGACGACTTCGCGCTCGCGGGCATCGAGAAGGTCGAGGACATCCGCGACCGCTGGGTCAACAACTTCTACTTCGGCTCGGAAGCCGACGACCGCACCGTGGCCGCGGCCTTCAATGACAAGGTGAACCCGCTGGGCGTGAAGATCAACGCGATCTGGTCGTCCGACGTGGGCCACTGGGACGTGCCCGAGTTCACCGAGCCGCTGGCCGAGACCTGGGACCTGGTGCAGCAGGGCGTGATCTCGGCGGCCGACTTCCGGGCCTTCGTGTTCGAGAACCCGCACCGCTTCTACACCGAGGCCAATCCGCGCTTCTTCGAAGGCACCGAGGTCGGCCGCAAGCTGGCCGCGAAGAAAGGCACGCCATGAAGCCCGTGCGGCATCTGCTGCGCTGGACCGCGCTGCTGGCCACCGCCCTCGCGGCCTCGGCGCAGGCCGCGCCCGACACCATCCGCATCGGCGTGGCCACGGCGGGCGGCGGCGACCCCGTCACCTGGGGCGGTTCGCCCGGCGGCGTGGCGCGCGCCAACAACTGGCTCGAGGAGGAGTTCAAGGCCTCGGGCATCAAGGTCGAGTGGCTGTTCTTCAAGGGCGCGGGCCCGGCCGTGAACGAGGCGCTGTCGAACAAGCAGATCGACTTCGCCTACCAAGGCGACCTGCCCTCGATCGTCGGGCGCTCGAACGGCCTCAAGACCAAGGTGCTGCTGGTCAGCGGCGCGCGCAACAACCTCTACCTGGTCACGCCGACGCAATCGAACATCCAGTCGATCAAGGACCTCAAGGGCCGCACGGTGTCGATCTTCCGCGGCACCAACGGCCACCTGGTCGCGATCAACGTGCTGGCGGCCGACGGGCTGGCCGAGCGCGACATCAAGGGCGTGAACCTCGACACCGGCAGCGCGCAGGCGGCGCTGGTCTCGAACGGGGTGGACGCGGCCTTCGGTGGCTACGAATGGTTCAAGGTGCGCGACCAGGGGCTCGCGAAGGTGGTCTATTCCACCCAGGGCCGCGATCCGGCGCTCACGCGCCAGGCCGCGCTGCTGGTGCGCAGCGAGTTCGAGCAGGCCAATCCCGCCGAGGTGCAGCGCGTGGTCGACGTGTTCGTGCGCGCGGCCCACTGGTCGTCGGAAGAGAAGAACCGCGACGAGCTGTTCCGCATCTGGGCCCGCAGCGGCACGCCGGTCGCCTCGTGGACCGCCGAGTTCGACAAGCAGCCGCTGGCGCAGCGCAACTCGCCGCTGGCCGACGACTTCATCGTGGCGCGCTACAAGGCCGTGGTCGGCGATGCACTCAAGCTCAAGCTGATCCGCCGCGAGGTCACGGTCGACGACTGGTTCGACACGCGCTACCTCAAGGCCGCGCTCAAGAAGCAGGGCCTCGAGGGCTACTGGACCGCTGCCGACGCGAAGGGCCGGCCGAAGGGCGGGCCCGCGGTCGCGTCGCGATGAGCGCCGAAGCCGAACTGTCGGCGGTCCTGCAGCGCGAGCACGCGGCGCCGCTGCGCCTGTCCTTGCCGTGGCGCCGCCTCGGCGACGCCGCCCTGCCCTGGCTGCTGCCCGCCGCATTGCTCGCGCTGTGGTTCGTGGGCGCCGGCCAGGGCTGGATCTCGCCGCAGGTGCTGCCGCCGCCCGAGTTCGTGGCCGAGACGCTGCGCGACCTCGCGACCAGCGGCGACCTATGGCTGCACGTGAGCACCAGTTTCGCGCGCGTGGGCGTGGGCTTCGCGATCGGCACGCTGCTCGGGCTGCTGCTGGGCACGGCCATGGGCCTGTCGCGCCGCGTCGAGGCCTACCTGCTGCCGAGCTTCAACGCGCTGGTGCAGATCCCGGTGCTGGCCTGGCTGCCCTTCGTGCTGCTGATCGTGGGCATCGGCGAGCCGCTCAAGTACATCCTGATCGCCAAGGCGGCGCTGGTGCCGGTGGCGCTCAACACGCTGCAGGGCTTCCGGCAGACGCCGCGGTCGCTGCGCGAGGTCGGCGAGGTCTACGGCTACAGCCGGCGCCAGCAGGTGCTGGAGATCGTGCTGCCGCATGCCGTGCCCACGCTGTTCACGGGCGTGCGGCTGGGCTTCACCAAGGCCTGGCTGTCGCTGGTGGTGGTCGAGCTGGTCGCTTCGAGCGAGGGGCTGGGCTACCTGATCGTCTATGGCCGCCAGCTGTTCCAGCTCGACCTGGTGATGGCCGCGGTGGTGATCGTGGGCGCGATCGGCTGGGCCATCGACCGCCTGCTCGAGCGGCTCGAGAACG
>NZ_JBZAYE010000534.1:0-5086 GCF_058244205.1 Variovorax sp. 20P10.2.4 | reverse complement strand
CGCGCTGGCTGCATCGCCTGTGGGCCGACAGCTGGGCCGTGCCGACCCTGGCCGTGCGCGCGGACTTCGTGGCCGCGCTGCGCGAACACGGCTTCGAGGACATCGAGGTGCGCTCGCTGCGCTGGCGCGTCGCGCCGAGCGCGCTGCACATCCCCGCGCTCGCCACCCGCTTCACGCTGGCCGAGCTCTGGAAGGCGCGCGGACGCCTGAGCCCCTGGCGCCGCAAGCACATCGTCGCCAGCTACTGCGCGCTCGCGCTGGGCCTGTTCTGGCGCGACTTCGACTACTGCATGGTCAGCGCCACGCGGCGCGCCGACTGAACACACGAACAAGCACACCGAGGAGAAGAGGACTTCCATGCATACCGAACCCGAAGACAGCCGGCTCGCCGAGCTGGCGCCCATCGAGCCGGCCGCGAGCGACGAGCCGCCGGCGAGGAAGCCCGTGCAGGGCATGCCCTTCGGCTGGTTCTGGCCGATGGGGATCGGCGCCGCGATGGCGCTCGTGCTGCGCCTGATCTTCAGCGGCGGCCCCGGCCAGCTCTACTCGGCCATGCTGGGCTCCTTCGTCTACCTGACGCCCGCGCTGTGCGGCGCGGTCACGGTCTACATGGCCGAGCGCATCGAGCGGCGCAGCTGGGGCTACTACCTCTGGGCGCCCTGGGTGGCGACCGCGCTGTTCGTCGGCGGCACGCTGGCGGTGTTCATCGAGGGCCTGATCTGCGCCGCCTTCATCGTGCCGCTGTTCGCGATGATGGGCAGCATCGGCGGACTGGCCATGGGCATCGTGTGCCGCATCACCCACTGGCCGAAGCAGACGCTCTACGGCTTCGCGCTGCTGCCGTTGGTGCTCGGCGCCATCGAGCCGAACCTGCCCAACCC
Organism: Variovorax sp. 20P10.2.4; assembly: GCF_058244205.1. Taxonomy (NCBI): domain Bacteria; kingdom Pseudomonadati; phylum Pseudomonadota; class Betaproteobacteria; order Burkholderiales; family Comamonadaceae; genus Variovorax; species Variovorax sp. 20P10.2.4. The sequence goes on along the minus strand of NZ_JBZAYE010000534.1, from coordinate 4,205 downwards.
CGACCGGTTCTCGAACACCTCGCGCACGCTCTTCATCGCCGCGCCGGCCGAGCGCGTGTGGCACGAGCTCAACGCGGCGCGCGACATCCGCCCCGCCGAGGTCGACGGCGCCTGGGCCTACCAGGTCGGCGTGCCGATGCCGGTGTCGGGCGTCACGGTCGACACGCCCGAGGGCCGCGTGCGCCAGGTGCGGTGGCAGAAGAACGTGCACTTCGAAGAGGTCATCACCGACTGGCAACCCAACCGCCGGCTGCAGTGGCGCTTCCGTTTCTCGCCCGACTCCTTTCCCGCCGGCGCGCTCGACGACCACGTGATGATCGGCGGCCAGTATTTCGACCTGCGCGACGCCACCTACACGCTGACGCCGCGCGACGGCGGCACCGAGCTGCGCGTCGAGGTCTCGTGGCGGCTGAGCACCAGCTTCAACTGGTATGCCGACCGCGTCATGCACCTGCTGCTGGACGACGCGTCCGGGAACATCCTGCGCTTCTACAAGGCCCGCAGCGAAGGCACGGCCACGGCAGGCGCCATGATCCGTCCATGAACGAGAACACCCGACCGGTCTTCCAGCAAGCGCTCGGCCCCGCCTGGGACCGGCTGGGCGACGCGATCCGCCGCCACTACACCATGGCGCCGCGCTCGAGCGACCACGTCTGCGTGCGCGGCACCATGCACGAGGTCCACCATGCGCCCTGGGCCGCGCTGCTGATGCCCTTCGGCCGGCTGTTCGGCGCCCTCGTGCCCTACACCGGGCGCGAGGTGCCGATCGAGGTCCACTACCGCTGCCGGCCCGACGACCCGCACCTCTACTGGGACCGCATCTTTCGTTTCGCGGGCCGCGCGCCCTTCCACTTCCGCTCGCACATGGAGCACGACGCGGCCGACGGCGCGCTGGTGATCGAGTACGTGCGCTTCGGCATCGGCATGCGCCTCGCGGTGAGCGCCGAGGACGGTGCGCTGGTGTTCCGCGACCGCGGCTACGTCTGGCGCCTGGGCCGCCTGCGCATCCCGCTGCCGCTGGGCCTGCTGATGGGCACGGCCTATGTCGAGGAGCGGCCCGACCCGCGCGACCCCGACGCCTTCAGCATGCGGATGCTGCTGCGCCACCGCTGGTTCGGCGACGTGTTCCGCTACAGCGGCAGCTTCCGCCTGCCCGACGACCTTCCCTGCGACAGGTGATCCGCGCCGGCGCCACAATCGCCCCACCATGCCGCGCCGCCCCGAGAACCTCTACCCGCAGTACCACGCCCACGTCTATTTCGGCCCCGCCACCGTGGCCCAGGCCCGCGCGCTGTGCGAGCAGGCGGGCCGCGAGCTGATGGTGGTGGTGGGCCGGGTGCACGAGCGCCCGGTCGGCCCGCATCCGCACTGGAGCTGCCAGCTCGCCTTCGACGCGGCCGAGTTCGACGCGGTCATCGGCTGGCTCGACAGCCATCGCGACGGCCTCGACGTGTTCGTGCACGGCGTGACCGGCAACGACCTCGCCGACCACACCGACCACGCGATGTGGCTGGGCAGCGAGAGCGCGCTCGACCTAAGGATGTTCCGGCACTGACCGGGACGGCGCGTCCTCCGCCGCGCCGTTGGCGGGCGCGCCGTGCACCTTGAAGAAACGCGCGCCCTCCACCTTCTGCCCGATCGCCTGCTCGTAGGCCGCGCGCACCGCCTCGGGCTGCCCGGCCTGGCCGAAGAAATCCTTGAGATAAGGGCCGAGCAAGGGATGCGCCGCGAGCTCCCGGCGCGGCAGGCCCTTGGCCATCTCCTCGCGACAGGCCGAGGGCAGGAACACGTCGCGGTTCTTCTGCGGATCGCGGATCAGCCCCTTGGGCTCGTGCGCCGGGTCGGCCTGCATCGCCTCCAGTTCCTCGAAGAAGCGGCGCCGCATCATCACGATGCCCTTGTCGCTCTGGCCGAGCTTCTCGCGCGTGCGGTCGGTGACGGCACCCTGCCCCACCCACACGGCGAAGTCCTGGTTGGCGACGTGGCTGGTGATCCAGCGGCCCGTGGCCGGATCCCGGGTGGGCCCGTACCACGACGGAATGCGTTCCTGCACATAGGGCTCCTGCTCGGTCGGCACGCGGCTCAGCACCCACAGCACGCTCAGCGTGTGGTGGTCGTCGATCGGCACGCGCCATTCGAAGTGATGGCCGAGGAAGAAGCCGTTGGGCCACAGCGTGACGCGCCCCGCGGTCCACATCGGGTTGTCCTCGCGCTCGCCGCCACGCAGCCGCCGGTAGACGAAGCCGTGCTCGAACTCCTCGAACGCGAGCTTCAGGTGCGTGGGCACGTACGGGCCTTCCTCCCCCTGCAGCCGCGTGGTCCAGTTGTTGTGCGTCCACTCGAAGTGCACCGGGTCGATCGAGTTCTCCTGGCACTGGAACCAGTTGCACGGGATCTCGGCGAACACCGCCTGCGCGAAGCCGTTGGCGCAGTTGAACAGCTCCCAGTCGGGCAGCAACGGCGCGGGCTGCGGCCCCATGTAGGCCCACAGCAGGCCGGCCTTCTCCTGCACCGGGTAGGCCTTGATCCGCGTGCTGCGGCGCATGCGCGCGCCCGGGTCCAGCGTCTCCTCGAAGGGCTGGTGCACGCACTGCCCGCCCGCGTCGTACTGCCAGCCGTGGTAGCTGCAGCGCAGCCCGCACTGCTCGACGTAGCCGTAGGCCATGTCGGCATTGCGGTGCGGGCAGCGCCGGTCGACCAGCCCGTAGCGGCCGCCGAGGTCCTTGTAGAGCACCAGGTCCTCGCCGAGGATGCGCAGCGGCTTGACCGCCTGCGCATCGAATTCGCTCGCACCGGCGATCGGGTGCCAGTAGCGGCGCAGGTAGTCGCCCATCGGCGTGCCGGGGCCCACTTCGGTCAGCAGGCGGTTCTTCTCTTCGCTCAACATCGTCGTCTCCTGGTTCCTGGTCAATCCGCACGGATGCCAAACTCGCGCACGAGCCGGCCGAAGCGCTGGTCGTCCTGCGCGATCTGCCGCGCCAGCACGGCGGGCGCGCCGCCCACCGGCTCGATGCCCAGCGTGGCCATGCGCGCCTGCACCTCGGGCATGCGGAGGATCTCGTTGAAGTGCGCGTTGAGCGCCTGCACGATCGCCTCGGGCATCGCCCGCGGCCCGAGCAGGCCCATCCAGGCGTTCAGGTCCACGTCGCGCCAGCCGAGCTCGTACAGCGTGGGCACCGTGGGCAGCAGCGCCGCGCGCTGGCGCTGCGCCACCGCGAGCGGCAGCAGCTTGCCGGCCGCGATGTGGCTGGCCACGGCACCGGGCGTGATCCAGCCCACGCTCACATGGCCGCCCAGGGCATCGTTGACCACCGGCGCCACGCCGCGATAGGGCGCATGCACGAGCGCGATGCCGGCGTCGCGGTTGAACAGCTCGCCCGCGATGTGCATCGGCGAGCCCGCGCCCGGCGTGCCGTAGGTCAGCGCGCGCCCGGCCTTCGCGGCGGCCACGAGCTGGGTCGCGCTCTGCAGGCCGGTCGCGGGCGCCGTCACCAGCAGCAGCGGGATGTCGCCGGTCTTCACGATCGGCGTGAAGTCCCTGACCACGTCGTGCGCCACGCCGGGGCCGGCCTTGAGCACGTGCTGCGCGATCGGGAAGGTGCTGGGCGTGAACAGCAGCGTGTAGCCGTCGGCCGGCGCCTTCGCCACCCAGGCGTTGCCGATCATGCCGCTCGCGCCAGGCCGGTTGTCGATCAGCACCGGCTGACCGACGCGCTGCGACAGCTTCTCGGCATAGGTGCGCGCGATGGCGTCGGTGTCGCCGCCGGCCGGGTAGGCCACGACGATGGTGATCGGCCGCGCGGGCCAGGTCTCGGCGGTGGCGGTGGCGGCGAACGCGCTCAGCGCCGAGAACAGCGTCGCGGCGGCCATCGTCCGGCGCCGGAGTGGATTCATCATGGGCTTTCCTTTCTTGCCTGTGCGTGGAGCCACGGGATCGGGGCCAGTGCAATGTAGGAAGCCGGGCGCGGGGCCAGAAGATATAGTTTCACTGAGTGAACCACTTCGGAGGCCGCGGCATGTCGGACACCCAGGGCGCGCAGGGCGTGAAATCCATCGACGCGCTGCGCCGCGGGCTCGAGGTGATGCTCGCGATCCAGCGCTCCTCGGCCGCCACGCTGTCGGAACTCAGCCGCCAGACCGGGCTGTCGAAGGCCACGCTGCTGCGCATCCTCAAGACGCTGCAGCAGGCCGGCTGGGTGGAGCGC
>NZ_JBZAYE010000533.1:0-5110 GCF_058244205.1 Variovorax sp. 20P10.2.4 | reverse complement strand
CACTCGCCGCCTGGGGCCGGCTGCCCGATCTCGCGCTCGTGCTGTGCCTGGGTGCCACCGGTTTCCTGACCGGCGTGATCACGCCTTCGCGCGACATGCTCGTGCGCGCCGCCGCACCGCCCGGCGCCGAGGGCCGCGCCTTCGGCATCGTCTCCACGGGCTTCAACATCGGCGGCGCGGTCGGCCCGATGCTGTTCGGCTGGCTGCTCGACCGCGGCCATTTCAGCGGCATCTTCTGGGCCGCGGTGGTCTTCATGGCGCTGACCGTGATGCTGACCCTGCTGCAGGAGCACCGCGCCGCGCGCGCGCCGCGGCCGCTCTCTCGCCCCGCCGCGGGTTGAGGAAGACGGGGCGGCGACCGACACGCCCTTGCCCCACGCCTGGGCACACTCGGTCATCGACACCACACGGGCGCACCACGCGCTCCACCGCATGCTGAGCTACGCAATCCAGAAGGTCGGCGACGACTTCCAGCAGACCCACCCGCAGGGCGAGACCACGCTCGTCGGCTTCATGGCCGCGATCGATGCCCATCCGTGGCAGCAACAGCACCGCGAATGGAACGAGCAGCAGGACGGCCCGCTGCCCGCGCTGGTGCTGCGCCACGAGGCCGACCAGCGCGAACTGTGGGTCACGCTGCTGGGCGACGGCACCGACCGGCGCGGCGAATACCAGCTGCAGTCGGTGGCGATGCGCCCGCGCAAAGGCTTCTTCGGCAAGGGCAAGCTCGAGCAGGACGTCGCGGTGTTCGAGACCCGCGACCGCGGCGAGCTCGACCGGCTCTGCGAGCTGTTCTGCGACGGGCAGTACGAGGCCCTCGATCGCGAAGCGGGGCGGATGGCGGCGCGCGAGGACGGCAGCGATTGATTCGCCGCGCCCCCGGGCGCTCTATCGGCCGGCGGGATTCGCGAGGTTGACGGCCTTGCTGCCGGACAGCAGCTTCTTCGCTTCCGCCTCGTCGGCCCCTCTGACCGCCGCGCAAGTCATGCTGGGGCTGACGACGAAGTAGTTCGACGATGCCTTCGCGGCGTCGAACTTCAGCGAGTCCTCCTTCCACGTCGGCGTGAAGCCGCCGAAGCATTTCACCCCCAGGTAGTGCTCGCCGGGCGACACCTGGAATTCGGCGTGCTCGCCGGAGCCGATGCCGAAGATGTCCTTGCCATCCATCGCCACCGTGTAGCCATTGGCCGCGCCGACGATGCTGCTGATGCGGACCACCACCACCTTGGCGGCGACCGAGGCATCCGGAACCTCGGGCAACGGACCGAGCCTGCCCGAGGTCGTGCCGCAACCGGCGAGCAATGCGGCCGTGGCCGCCAACACGAGCGTCTTCATCATCCTGTCTCCCTCCTGGTGATCGAATGGATCGAGCAACACGGTTGCATCGATGCGCTTGCGAGCGCGCGAGATCATATCGCCGGGATGGCGTACCACGGCCCGCGCGCAGATTCACCGTTTTCCGTTATCCTCCGCCCCGCCCGGACACCAAGATCCGGCCCTTGCAAGAAGGGGCGTTCACCGCCCGGAGACGGAGAGAGACAGATGAAATCGATGGCGTTCTGGCGTCCGCTGCTCGCGGCCGCCACGATGGCGGTTGCGGCTCTGCCCGCCGCGGCGGTGCAGGTGGTAGTCGGGCAGGTGGCCCCGATGTCGGGGCTCGAGGCACGGCAGGGGCGGGCCTTCGGGGTCGGGCTCAAGCTGAGCTTCGACGCGATCAACAAGGCCGGCGGCGTCAACGGCCACACGCTGAGCCTGGTGCGCAAGGACGACCTGGGACAGCCCGAGCAGACCGTGGCGCTGACCAAGGCCCTGGTCGCGGAGAACCGGCCGATGGTGCTCGCGGGCTACTTCGGCACGCGCAACATCGCGGCGCTCGTGGCCTCGGGCACGCTCGAGAAGGAACGGCTCGCGCTGGTGGGCTACCGCTCGTCCGAGCTGCGCGCGCCGCCGCCGCTGCTGTTCAACATGCACGCCGACCTGCGCGAGGAACTGACCAAGATCACGCGCCACCTCGCCACCATCGGCATCAACCGGCTCGGCGTCTTCTACGAGGAAGTGCCCGCCTCCGGCGAACTGCTCAAGCTGATGGACGAGCTCGCCGCGGCCTCGTCGTCGCGCATCGTGGTGCGGGCTTCCTACCCGGCAGGCACGACCAAGGTGGGCGATGCCGCCGAGGCCTTCCTCAAGGAGCCGCCGCAGGCCATCGTGATGCTGACCAGCACCGGCGCCGCCGCGGCCTTCATCGAACGCTACCGCATGGCGCCCAAGGGCACGGCGCAACTGGTCGCGCATTCGGGCGTCGACGTGGAGCAGCTGTCGCAGCGGCTGTCGGAGCAGCACATGCAGGGCATCGTGATCGCGCAGGTCACGCCGAGCCCGTTCCGCATCTCGAGCAAGCTGACGCGCGAGTTCATCGAGGCCACGGCCGGACAGACATTGGAGGTGCCGGTCAGCTACTCGATGTTCGAGGGCTACATCACGGGCCGCGTGATCGCCGAGGCGGTGCGCCGGCAAGGGCGCACGCCCACGCGCGAAGGCATGGCCGCGGCGCTGGCCTCGCTGGTGAACTTCGACTTCGGCGGCTATGTGGTCGACCTCGGCCCCAACGTCGGCGGCAACGGCACGCGCTTCGTCGAACTCACGATCCTCAGCAACGCCGGCAAGATCCGGCAGTAGCGCTCTGGACCGTTCTGGCTGAGCCTGTCGAAGCCTCGCGCCCGGCTTCGACAAGCTCAGCCCGAACGGTGGTGGTTCATTTCTTCGGGGCGAACAACGCGCCCAGCGCCCGTGCCGCCTTGACCAGCGACGACGGCCGCAACTGCTGGTACTCCGCGCGCAGCTCGGTGCGCAAGCCCTCGTCGATCTTCCCGGCGGGCAAGGCCAGCAGCAGTTCCAGCGTCTCGACCTGCCGCGCCACCTGCCCCACGTGGCCATAGCTGCGCGCGAGCCCGATGCGCGCCTTCACGACCTGGGCCGCGATGCCCTTGTCGGCCTCTTCGCCGCAGGCCTTCACCAGGGCCTCGCAGCAGGCCACGGCCTCGTCGTAGCGGCCGGCCTTGCGCAGCCGCACGCCACGGTTGACGCTGGACTTCGCGGCATAGGTGCGCAGCGCGACCTCGGAGGCATGCAGGCAGGTGTCGATCACATGACCATAGAGCGCCAGCGCGGCATCCAGGTCGGTGTCGGCAATGGTGATCGCCTTGCAGAAGCGCGCATTGGCCACGCGCTCGCGCAGGTAGGCCACGTCGGAGCGGGCCCAGCGCACGATGATCGCGTCGTAGGTCTGCAGCTCCTCGTCGCGGCGGCCGAGCTTGTCGAGCTGCACCGCGCGGTTCGACATCGCGAGCGCGACGTCCTTCTCGGCCGAGGTCGAGAGCTCGTTACCGTAGCGCGCGATGACCTCGTCGTTGACCGCCAGCGCGGCCTCGCGCTGCGACAGGCAGCCCAGGCTGTAGCCCTTGCGCACCATCGCATCGAGGCAATGGCGCCGTAGCTCGGGGTGCAGCGATTCGACATAGGCCTGCAGCACCTCGTCGTAGCAGGCGATGGCCTCGCGGTGCTTGCCTTCCAGCGCCAGCACGCGCCCGCGCTCGATGGTGGCGTCGATCGCATCGCGCTGCGCCAGCGTCAGGTCCTCGTACTGGTCACCGTAGCTCACCGCCGCGCCCTGGCGCTGCAGCCGGTTGAGGCAGGTCAGCCGGCTGGCCGCGGCCTTCGCCAGCGTGTCGCGCATCGCCGCGCCGGTGGCATTCGGAAAGCGCGCGAGCAGCGCGTCGTAGACCGGCAGGGCGTCGGCCTCGCGCTCCAGCAGCATCATCAGTGCATAGGCCTGGTTGAGGTAGGCGCTGGCGACCACGCCCTCGACCTCGGCGCAGGTGTCGGCCGCGAAGGCCTGCACCAGCGCCGCGTAGGCATCGACCGCGCGCTGGAACTGCAGGCGCCCGCGCCAATGGGCCGCGAGCGCGTATTGCGCCTTCACCGCGATCGTGCGCAGTTCCTCGGCGGGGTCCTTCGCGAAGCGCGCGACGAGCGCATCGACCGCGGCGGCGAAGCGATGTTCGGCCTCGGTCACGGCGACCTCGATCGCGCGGCCCTCCTCGTCCTTGCCGTCCGGGCGCGGATGCGCGGCGGGCGCCTGTGCCTGCAGGATGTCGCAGCGCAGGTCCATGGCGCGCGCGATGGCGCGGCGCAGGGCGGTGTCCTCCGCGCCGCGGGCCTCGGTCCAGCCTTCGAGCGCGCGCAGGGCGCCTTCGACATCGCCACGGGCCTCCAGGATCCGCGCGCGCTCGATGCGGCCGTGCACGCATTGCAGGCGCATGTAGGCATCGGCGGACTCAGCATGCAGTGCATCGAGTTCCGAGAGCGCCGACAGCGCCTCGTCGCCCCGGTCGAGCGCGCGCAGCGCCCAGGCCTCGAGCAGGCGCGTGCGTGCCAGCTGCGGCTGCAGCAACGCGCTGCGGTCGTCGCCGAAACGCTCGAGCAAGCGGCGGTAGCCGGCCAGCTCGCGCGCCGGGTCGTCGAGCGGCACCAGCTGGTCGAGCATCGCGAGCAGCAGCTCCTTGCGGACCTGCGCATCGGAATGCCCGGCATAGCGCGACCACTGCCATTCGGCCAGTTCGTCGGCGCGGTCCTCGTCGTCGGGCTCGGCATCGCGGTCGCGCAGCAGCTGCGCCTTGACGCGCAGGATGCGGTTCACGCAGCGCAGCACGGTGGCGTCTTCGCTGTCCGCATGCGGGTCGAGCACGGCGTCGCAGGCCGCGAGCAGGTGTTCCTCGAGATCCTCGTCCTGCGCACCGCGCAGCAGATCGCGCTGCAAGGCGAGCGCGAGGTCGGTCCGCGCCAGCGCGAGGGTCTGGCGCCGGTCCGGCTCGGCGGCATCGGCATGGGTGTCGATCAGGGTGCGCAGCAGCGCACGGGCTTCCTCGTTGCGGCCCAGCGTCTCGAGCAGGCGCGAATGGGCATGCAGCGCATCGGCGGCCTGCGCCTTCAGCGCGGGCTCATCGGCGGCTTGCAGGTCGTCATGCAGGGCCGCGTATTGCTTCAGCGCCTCGTCGTGGTAGTCGAGCTCCGCCAGCATCCGGGCCTGCGCGGCGCGCACGCGGGCCACGAG
>NZ_JBZAYE010000532.1:0-5118 GCF_058244205.1 Variovorax sp. 20P10.2.4 | reverse complement strand
GTAGGCCAGCACGCGCGTGGGCGTGCCATAGCTGCCGCTGCGCGCCACGATCACCACCTCCTCGCCGTCGAGCACCACGGCCGAGAAGGATTCGCCGGTCTGCGCCGCGAGCCGGTTCAGGGTGGGCTGCAGCGCGCGCGGCAGGCGCGACGAGGCCAGGTAGCTGCCCGAGAAGCGCAGCACCTTGGGCGCCATCCAGAAGTAGCTGCCGTCGGTCTCGAGGTAGCCCAGGTGCGCCAGGGTCAGCAGGTGCCGGCGCGCCGCGGCGCGCGTGAGGCCGGCGCGCTCGGCCGCCAGGGTGGCGTTGAGGCGCTGGCGCTCGGTGTCGAAGCTTTCGAGCACCGCCATTCCCTTGGCGATGCCCTCGATGAAGTCGGCTCTGGCGATGGTCATGAGTGAGGCGAAGCGGGAAGTTGCGCGATCATCGCGCAGCCATTCGCATGATCGCACACAGCCGCATCGGCCGGCGTGCCAGGGCGGCGCGCGCGCCCTACGCTTCGCGGAACTTCTCGGAGACATCGACATGCGCACCCAGGTAGCGATCATCGGCGCCGGCCCGGCCGGCCTTCTGCTCGGCCAGCTTCTGTTCAAGGCCGGCATCGACAACGTCATCGTCGAACGCCAGAGCGGCGACTACGTGCTCGGGCGCATCCGCGCGGGCGTGCTCGAGCAGGTCACGATGGACCTGCTCAAGCGTGCCGGCGTCGACGCCCGCGCCAAGGCCGAGGGCCTGCCGCACGGGGGCATCGAGCTGCTGTTCAAGGGCGCGCGCCACCGCATCGACATGCACGGCCTCACGGGCGGCAAGCAGGTCACGGTGTACGGCCAGACCGAGGTGACGCGCGACCTGATGGAAGCGCGCGCGGCCGAGGGCCTGGCCACGGTCTACAGCGCGGCCAACGTGAGCCTGCACGACTTCGATTCGCGCTCGCCGCGCGTGCGCTACGAGAAGGACGGCCAGACGCACGAGATCGAATGCGATTTCATCGCCGGCTGCGACGGCTACCACGGCGTGAGCCGCGCGAGCGTGCCGGCCGATGCGATCCAGACCTACGAGAAGGTCTACCCCTTCGGCTGGCTCGGCGTGCTGGCCGACGTGCCGCCGGTCTCGCATGAGCTGATCTATGCCAACACCGAGCGCGGCTTCGCGCTGTGCAGCATGCGCAGCGCCACGCGCAGCCGCTACTACGTGCAGGTGCCGACCGAGGAACGGGTGGAGAACTGGAGCGACGAGGCCTTCTGGAACGAACTGCGCGCGCGCCTCGACCCGGAAGCACGCGAGCGGCTGGTGACCGGCCCTTCGCTCGAGAAGAGCATCGCGCCATTGCGCAGCTTCGTGGCCGAGCCGATGCGCTTCGGCTCGCTGTTCCTGGCCGGCGACGCGGCGCACATCGTGCCGCCGACCGGTGCCAAGGGGCTGAACCTCGCAACCGCCGACGTGGGCTACCTGTCGCGCGCCTTCGAGATCTTCTACCGCGAGCGCTCGGCCTCGGCGCTCGACCGCTATTCCGACCTGTGCCTGCGCCGGGTCTGGAAGGCCGAGCGCTTCTCGTGGTGGTTCACCTCGCTGATGCACCGCTTCCCCGAGACCGGCGCCTTCGGCCAGAAGATCCAGGAGGCCGAGCTCGACTACCTCGTGCATTCGCACGCGGCCTCGACCTCGCTGGCCGAGAACTACGTCGGGCTGCCGCTCGAGGACTTCTGAGCCTCGGCCTCGAGCTTCTTCTTCATCGCGGCCGCGCCCTCGTCCATCATGCCGGCGATGTAGGGCGCGAGTTCGTCGGGCAGCACGTCGGTGATCCAGACGAAGCGCGAGCGCCCTTCGCCCGCGTCGAACACCTGCGCCGACGCATGGTGATGCCGCATGCGGCTGCCCGTGACGGTATAGGCGATGCGGCGCAGCGATTCGTCGATCGACACCGGCAGCTCGCGCGCCACGCTGCCGTTGGAGAAGTCGAGGATGCGCGCGCCCTCCTCGTCGATGCGGCAGGCCGTGAGGAAGCCCGGCGCGAGCCGCTGGTGCACGGCGCGGAAGTCGCGCAGCGCGTCCCAGACCTGCGCCGCGCTCGCGGCGAGTTCGAATTCCCGGTGGATGGTGGCCATGGCGGGCTCCTTCGCGCTCAGGGATGGCGGCCTGCGCGGGCCGGGACTGTCAGTTCGAGTTCGATGGCGTGGTGCATGGCGATGGCTTCCTGGTCGATGAATGGATCAGGCGCTCATCGTCGAGCAAGGCCGCGAGGCGGTCTTGGAGAATCTTGCGGTCGCCGCGCGCGGCACGGCGAAAGTCCCCCGGCGAGACACCGGCGGCGCGCCGGAAGGTGCGCACGAAATTGCTGAGGTCGGCAAAGCCCACGTCGAGCGCGATCTCGGTCACGGGACGGTCGCCGTCGGCGAGCAGGCGCGCCGCATGGCGCAGGCGCGAGCGCACGAGGTACTGGTGCGGCGTGACGCCCAGCACCTGGGAGAACAGCCGCAGGAAATGGAAGGCGCTGAGCCCGGCCTCGGCCGCGGCCTGCTCGAGGCCGATGTCCTCGTGCGAACCCTCGGCGATCCACATCGCGGCATCGACGGCGCGGCGCCGGTCGCGCGCGGGGGCCGCTCCGGGCCGCGGCGCATCGCGCCCTTCCACGAGATCGACGAAGCGATGGGCGAACTGCATGCCGACCTCGTCGAGGCCGAGATCGCTGCGCCCCTCGACCGCGGCCTGCGCGAGTTCGCCGAGCACCATCAGCCCGGACAGCGGCGGCAGGCCGCCGGCCTGCCAGGTGCCGCGCCCGCCGCCGATCAGCTCGACGAAGCCCGGCGAGAGGTGGAAGGCCAGGCACTCGTCGCCGCAGACATGGTGGTCGTGGGTGCAGACGTATTCGTCGCCCGGCGCGCCGACGAGCACCGAGCCGGCCACGAGCTCGTAGGCATGGCCGCGCGTGCGGTAGCCAAAGCTGCCCTTGCGCACGTACGAGACCGAATGGCCCTCGTGCATCTCGGCGAAAGGCGGGGCATCGGGGCCCGCGTCGCAGCGGTAGCTCGAGACCCGGATCGGCTCGGTCTGCAGTTCGGTGACCACGAGCATGGTGGTTTTCCCGCAGCACCGGCCGTGCGGCGGGTCCTCAGTCGACCGTCTGCATCGCCTGCCACACGCGCGAAGGGCTCAGCGGCATGTGCAGGCGCGGCGCGCGCGCGGCCAGGCCATTGCGCGCGAAGGCGTCGGCCACGGCATTGACGATGGCCGGCGTGGCACCGATGGTGCCCAGCTCGCCCACGCCCTTCACGCCCAGCGGGTTGTTCTTGCAGGGCGTCGATTCGTCCATCTCCATGTGGAACATGGTGCTCACGATATCGGCGCGCGGCGCGGCGTAGTCCATCAGGCTGCCGGTGACGGGCTGGCCGGTCTCGTGGTCGTACACCACCTGCTCGTAGAGTGCCTGGCCGATGCCCTGCACGGCGCCGCCCTCGAGCTGGCCGCGCACGATCATCGGGTTGACCACGCGGCCCACGTCGTTGACCGAGCTGTAGGCCACCACGCTGATCTCGCCGGTGGGCGGATCGATCTCGATCTCGCAGATGTGGCAGCCGTTGGGCCAGGTCGGGCCGGCCACGGTGCTGGTGGAGTCGACGAAGATCTCGCGCTCGGGCTGCTTGCCGGCCAGCGTGAACAGGTCGAGCTCGAGGTCGGTGCCGATCACGGCGAAGGCGCCGCGGCTGTAGGTCACGTCGTCGATCGCCACCTCGAACTCCTGGGCCGCGAGTTCGCGCGCCTTGTCGATGGTGCGCTCGGCGCCGATGCGCACGGCCGAGCCGCCGGTGAAGAGCGAACGCGAACCCGCGCTGCCGAAGCCGTCGCCGCGGTCGGTGTCGCCGAGCACCACGCGCACCTTCTCGATCGGCACGCCGAAGGCGTCGACCGCGAGCTGCGCCAGCGAGGTGGCGATGCCCTGCCCCATGGCATTGACGGCCGAGAACACCTCGATCACGCCGTCGGCCTGCACCGAGACGGTGACGCGCTCCTCGAACACGTTGCCGCCGGTCCATTCGAGGAAGGTGGCGATGCCCAGGCCGCGGTGACGGCCGTTGCGCGCCGATTCGGCGGCGCGGCCCTCGAAGCCGTTCCAGTCGGCCAGGCCCAGCGCCTGGTCCATCACCGATTCGAACTTGCCGGTGTCGTAGGTCTGCGCCATCGGGTTCTTGTACGGCATCTGCTCGGGGCGGATGAAGTTGCGCCGGCGCAGCTCGATGCGGTCGATGCCGGTCTGGCGCGCGGCCTCGTCCATCAGCCGCTCGATGGTGAAGATCGCCTCGGGCCGGCCGGCGCCGCGGTAGGCGCCGGTGGGCGCGGTGTTGGTGAGCACCGCCTTGAAGTGGAAGTCGATGGTCTGGATGTCGTAGACGCTGGTCTGCACCCAGGGGCCGATCAGCAGCTGGATCGCGACGCCGGTGCCGGTGGCATAGGCGCCGACATTGGCCAGCGTCTTGATGCGCAGCGCGAGGATGCGACCCTTGGCGTCGAGCGCGAGCTCGGCCTTGGCCTCGATGTCGCGGCCATGGGCGCTCGAGAGGAATTCCTCGCTGCGGTCGGCCACCCATTTGACGGGGCGCTTCACCTGCAGCGCCGCGAAGGCCACCGCGATGTCCTCGGGATAGGCGCCGGTCTTCATGCCGAAGCCGCCGCCGACGTCGCCGACCACCACCCGGACCTTGTCCTTGGCCAGGCCGATGGCGGCGCAGATCGAGTCGCGCACGCCCGAGGGCATCTGGGTGCTCATGCGGATCGTGAGGCGGCCGGTGTCGGCGTCGGGCGCGGCGAGCACCGAGCGCGGCTCGATGGTCAGCGCCACCACGCGCTGGTTGACCACGTCGAGCGCCACCACGTGGGCGGCCTTGGCGAAGGCGGCCGTGGCGGCCTCGCTGCTGCCGTGGCGCATCTCGGCCGCGATGTTGCCGCCGGCCTCGTCGCACAGCTGCGGCGCGTCTTCGGCGGTGGCGGCCGCGAGGTCGACCACCATCGGCAGCTCCTCGTACTCGACCATCACGGCTTCGGCCGCGTCGCGCGCCTGCTGGACGGTCTCGGCCACCACCACGGCGACGGCCTCGCCGACGAAGCGCACGCGTTCGTGCGCGATG
>NZ_JBZAYE010000531.1:0-5121 GCF_058244205.1 Variovorax sp. 20P10.2.4 | reverse complement strand
CGGACGCCGCCGAAGGCGCGTCCAGTTGGCGGGCCACGGGGTTGAGTTCCGCCAGCAGCGCCCGCAGCCGCGTCGCCTGCTCGGGCGCCACCAGGTCGGTCTTGCTGAGCCACAGCGTGTCGGCCGCTGCGACCTGCGCGATCCATTCGGGGTGCCGCGCCTGCTGGCGCTCGGCATGCAGGGCATCGACCACCGTGGCGACGAAGGCCGGCCGGAAGTGATGGCGAAGCTGCGCATCGCCCAGCAGCGTGCCCAGCACCGGCCCCGGCGTGGCCAGGCCCGTGGTCTCGATCAGCACGCGGCGGAACGCCGGCAGTTCCCCGCGCTGGCGGCGCGACAGCAGGCGCATCAGCGCCTCCTTGAGTTCGCCGCGGATCGAGCAGCAGATGCAGCCGTTGTCGAGCAGCACGGTGTCGGCGTCGATCGCGCCGACCAGCAGGTGGTCGAGGCCGACGTCGCCGAACTCGTTGATGAGCACGGCCGTGTCGCCCGCGGCGCTGCCCTGCAGCCAGCGCCGCAGCAAGGTGGTCTTGCCGCTGCCGAGGAAGCCGGTCAGGATGCCGACGGGCAGGACCTCGAAGGCGATGTCCGTCATGGCGCGTCGTCCTGCGCGGGCCACGGCATCGCCAGCGGATCGATGGTGCGGCCCAGCAACTGCTCGGCCGCGCTCCACAGCGCGCTGAAGTCGGGCACCAGCACGCTCGCGCCGGTCGGGCCCTGCAGCAGGTAGGACTGCCCATGGAAGTCCTGCAGCTCGAGCCGGAACAGCCGCAGCAGGCGGTTGGCCCGCGCCACCTGGAGCAGCCGCAGGCGCCGTCCCTGCACCGAACCGGCCGCCGCATGGCTCCAGTGCGCCGTCCCTTGCAGCAAGCCGCACATCCCGCACATGGTCCACCGCCTTTCAGGGCATCACGTCGCCGGAATTGGGCCCGAGCGTCTGGCCCACGTAGAGATTGCCGCCGGGATCGGAGGCCAGCAGCACGGCGGTGGGCGCCACCTCTTCCACGCGGCCGAAGCGGCCCAGCGGCAGGCTGGCTTCCTTGGCCCGCTTCCAGTCGGCGCTGATGCCGTCGACCAGCGGCGTGGCGATCGGGCCGGGCGCGATGGCGTTGACCAGCACGTTGGCCGGCGCCATCTCGAGCGCCAGCGACTTGGTGAAGCCGATCACGCCGGCCTTGGCGGCCGCGTAGTGGCACAGCTCGACGCCGCCCTTGATGCCGAGCTGCGAGGCCACGTTGATCACGCGCCCCCAGCGCTGCGCCGCCATGTGCACAACGGCGCGGCGCGCGCAGAGGAACACGCTGCGCAGGTCGACGCGCAGCATGTCGTCCCACATGGCGGTCGGCATGTCGGCGCAGCGCGACTGGGTCAGCATGCCGGCGTTGTTGACCAGGATGTCGATGCCGCCGAAGGCCGCCACGCAGGCATCGATGGCCGCGTTGGCCACCGCCTCGTCGCCGATGTCGCCGACGGCGGTCTCGACGCGGCCACCGGCTTCGCGGCAGCGGCGCGCGGTGTCGTCCACCCGCGCGCGATCGATGTCGGCCAGCAGCAGGTCGGCGCCGGCGCGCGCATAGGCCAGCGCGATGGCGGCGCCGATGCCGCTGCCGGCGCCGGTCACGACGGCGCGCCGCCCGTTGAGGAGTCTGTCGTTCATGGGTGCTCCTGCCGGTTCAACCGGGCCAGCGCACGGTGAGGCCGCCATCGGCGATCACCGACTGGCCCGTGATGTACGACGCGTCGTCGCCGGTCAGGAAGCGGATCAGCGTCGCGATCTCGCGCGCCCTGCCGACCCGGCCGAGCGGAATGCCGGCGGCCGCCTGCCGCAGTCCCTCGGGACCGAGCGAATTGACCGGGTCGAGCGATTGCGGCGTCTCGATCAGTCCGGGAATCACGCAGTTGCAGCGGATGCCGCGCGGCGCAAGCTCCATCGCCACGGCACGGCACAGGCCGGGCACGCCGGCCTTCGCGGCCGAGTAGTGGGCATGGTTCTCCCACCCGTACACGCCGCCGGCGATCGACGACACCGCGACCATCGCGCCGCCCTCGCCCATGTGGCGCGCCGCGGCGCGGAAGGTGCGCATCACGCCGCTGAGGTCGACGTTGATCACGTCCATCCATTGCGCATCGCTCATGGCGGTGAGCGCCGCCTGGCGCAGCAGGCCGGCGTTCGCGACCGCATGGTCGAGGCGGCCGAAACGCTCGACGGCGGTCTGCGCGAAGCGCTCGACCTGGTCGGCATCGCCGACGTCGACGGGCACCATGACGCAGCGGCCGCCGGCGTCGCTCACCAGCCGCTCGGTCTGCGCCGGGTCGTGCGGATCGCCCGGGAAATAGCCGCCCACGACCGCGACATCGGTCTGCGCATAGGCCAGCGCCAGCGCCTGGCCGATGCCGCTCGCTGCGCCGGTGATCAATGCCACGCGGCCCGCACTTGCTTTCGATGAAGTCATCGGATTGCTCCTTCAGCGCACCGACTTCGGGTCGACGTGCGGCACCAGCAGCATCACGATGCCGGAGATCGTGCAGGGAATCGCGCCCCAGAAGACCGCGGCCTGCACCCAATCGGCGCCGTGCGACAGCGTGTAGGTCACGCCGAAGCCGGCCGCGATGGCACCCACCTGCCCCATCGCGTTGACGAAGGAGCTGGCTGTGGCGCGGATGTGGCTCGGGAAGCTCTCGCCGACCAGGAACAGCACCGCGGCATAGGGGCCGATCAGGAAGAACAGGCCGAGCGAGTACAGCGGCACGATGCGCCAGAAGTCGCCCTGCGGCGCCTGCAGCATCAGGTAGAACGCGAGCCCGCCCAGCACCCAGCCGATGGCAACCGCGTTGCGCCGGCCGATGCGGTCGCCGAGCCAGCCGTGGAACATGTAGCCGAGGAAGCCGGCCAGGTTCGAGACGATCAGCACCTGCAGCGCATTGGAGAAATCCACGCCCTTGCCGGGCGTGCCGCCCGAGCCGCCGAGCACCGAGGTGCCCAGCACGGCGAAGATCACGATGGCGAACCAGTTGAGGAAGAAGCTCAGGGCCAGCGACAGCGTGGGCCGCAGCGACGCGCCCTTGAACATGGCGGAGATGCCGGTGTGATGCCGTGCCGACAGGTCGATGCCCTGTGCCTGCGCGAGCCGCTGCGCATCGGCGGCCCGGCCTTCGCGCTGCAGCCGCGCGATGCGCTGGCCGGTGATGAACTGCGGCGTCTCGACCAGCCGGCGGCCGAGGATCGCGATCACGATGGCGGGGAACATGGCGAACACGAAGGACAGCGCCCAGCCGCCGCCTTCGCCGAACCAGCGTTCGCCCAGCGGATAGAGCGCCGCGACTAGCGCCGCGGTGAGCACCGCGCCCACCGGCCAGCCGCCCTGCACCAGCGAGTAGATGAAGCCGCGCCGCCTGGTGGCGGCCGGATCGGTGTGCACCAGCGAGAACAGTTCGCTGAGGTAGGTGGCGTTGATGCTCTGCTCGGCATAGCCGAGCCCGGCCAGCGAGCGCACCAGGATCAGCAGCACGAAGCCCACCCCGGCCGACAGGCCGATCACCCAGCCCGCGAAGGCCGTCAGCCCCGAGCACAGGGCCGCGCCCGCGACCGCGATGATGATGCCCTTGCGCCGGCCCAGCCGGTCGGCGATCGGCCCGATGCCGAAGGCCACGATGACCGTGCCGAGCGTGACCCAGGTGTTGAGGTTGGTCTGCTGGTCGGCGGTCCACTTGAAGTGGTCGCCGAGCCGGGGCAGCAGGGTGCCGAACAGGATGAAGTCGTAGACGGCGAACACCCAGGCGAAGAAGCACACCCAGGTGGCGTAGTTCACCTGCTTCTTCGTCACGGTCGGCGGCGTCCAGGCGGCGTCGGCCGCGGCTTGGGGAGGGATCGAGGCGGTCATGGTCGTTCTCTGTGGAAGGGGCGGTGCAATGCCGGGGCCTAGCCGCGCGGATGGCGACGCAGGAAGTCGTCCGCGATCTGGTCGCAGGTCATGAAGCGCACGCCGGCGTGGGACTGGAAGTGCTCGATCAGCCGCTCGAGCATCAGCAGCACCTGGGGCCGGCCCGAGACGTCCGGATGGATCGTGATCGGGAACACCGCGTAGTCGTGCTCGCGGTAGACCCAGTCGAACTGGTCGCGCCACATCTGCTCGATGTCGCGCGGATTCACGAAGCCATGGCTGTTGGGCGCCTTCTTGATGAACATCATCGGCGGCAGGTCGTCCAGGTACCAGTTGGCCGGGATCTCGACCAGCGAGGTCTCGGTGCCGCGCTCGAGCGGCTTCATCCAGCTGTCCGGATGCTTGCTGTAGTCGATCCGGGTCCACCGGTCGCCGACGCGGACGTAGTACGGGTGGAAGTCGTTGTGCATCAGGCTGTGGTCGTACTTGATGCCCTTCTTGATCAGCAGCTCGTTGGTGACCGGGCTGAACTCCCACCACGGCGCGACATAGCCGGTCGGCGCCCGGCCCGCGAGGCGCGTGATGACGTCGATGCTGCGGTCGAGCACGGCCTCTTCCTGCTCGGGCGTCATCGCGATCGGGTTCTCGTGGCTGTAGCCGTGGATGCCCAGCTCGTGGCCCGCGTCGACCACGGCCTTCATCTGGTCCGGAAAGGTCTCGGCCGAGTGCCCGGGCACGAACCAGGTGGTGGTCAGGCCGTATTTCCTGAACAGCTTCAGCAGCCGCGGCGATCCCACCTCGCCCGCGAACATGCCGCGCGAGATGTCGTCCGGCGAGTCCTCGCCGCCGTACGAACCGAGCCAGCCGCCGACGGCGTCCACGTCGACGCCGAAGGTGATGAAGATTTCCTTGGTCATGTCATTGCTCCTTGAAGTGGGGTGAAGAAAACAGGTGCTCGAGGGAAAGGGCGATCTGCAGCAGCCGTACGTCCTCGCCGCGCGGGCGCATCAGCTGCAGGCCGGTGGGCAGGACATCGGTGCTGCCGTCGGGCGCGGCCACGCGCTCGACGCCGCTGGGCATCGCGACGGCGGGCGTGTCGAGGAAGCTGCCGGGCATCGTGAGGCGCAGCGTCGCGAGGTTGATGCGCGCGAAGAGCTCGTCGTCGGCCTCCAGCGGCTGCAACAGCGGCGCGGTGTGCGCGGTGGCGGGCAGCACCAGGGTCGCGCCCTCGAGATCGCGC
>NZ_JBZAYE010000530.1:0-5134 GCF_058244205.1 Variovorax sp. 20P10.2.4 | reverse complement strand
GTTGAGCCCGGCCAGCGCCTGGAACGCACCGCGTGCCTTCGCACCGAGCTCGGCCTTGAGCGCGCCGAGGTTGCGCCCCATGCCGAGCTGGCGGCCGTGCTCGTCGACCACGCGCAGGTTCATGAACAGGTGCGGCGCGAGCATGTCGAGCTTGAAGTCGGCGCGCTTCACGTCGATGCTGGTCATGTCGCGCACGCGCTTGAGCAGCACGTCGGTCAGCGAGCCCGTGCCGAACAGCTCGGGTTCCGACAGCGCCTCGGCCAGCTTCGCCGCCGACTCGGGCAGCGGCACCAGCCGCGAGCGCGGCCGTTGCGGCAGGCTCTTGAGCAGCGCCTGGATCTTGTCCTTGAGCATGCCCGTCACCAGCCATTCGCAGCGTTCCTCGCTGACCTGGTTGAGCACGAACAGCGGCACGCTGACGGTCAGGCCGTCCTTGGCGTCGCCGGGCTCGTGCAGATAGGTCGCGGCGCAATCCACGCCGCCGAGCCGCAAGGTGGGCGGGAACGACTGGGTGGTGATGCCGGCCGCCTGGTGGCGCATCAGCTCGTCGCGCGAGAGGAACAGCAGCCGCGGCTGCTCCTTCGAGGCCTGCCGGTACCAGTTCTCGAAGGTCGTGCCGCTGGCCACGTCGGCCGGCAACTGCGCGTCGTAGAAGGCGAAGATCAGCTCGTCGTCGACCAGCACGTCCTGCCGGCGCGACTTGTGCTCGAGGCCCTCGACCTCGCGCACCAGCTTGCGGTTGGCCGCGAGGAACGGAAAGCGGCTGTCCCACTGCCCGCCGACCAGCGCCTCGCGGATGAAGATCTCGCGCGCGGCGACCGGGTCGACGCGCGTGAAGTCGACGCGCCGGCCGCTGTAGACCACCAGGCCGTAGAGCGTGGCGCGCTCGAGCGCGGCCACCTGCGCGCTCTTCTTCTCCCAGTGCGGATCGAGCAGCTGCTTCTTCAGCAGATGCCCGCCCACTTCCTCGAGCCACTGCGGCTCGATGTTGGCGATGCCGCGGCCGAACAGCCGCGTGGTCTCGACCAGTTCGGCCGCCACGATCCAGCGCCCCGGCTTCTTCTTCAGGTGCGCACCAGGATGCTTGTAGAACTTGATGCCGCGCGCGCCGAGGTAGGCCTCGTCGTCCTCGAGCTTCCAGCCGACGTTGCCGAGCAGGCCGGCCAGCATCGACAGGTGCAGCGGCTCGTAGCCCGCGGGCTCGGCATTGATGCGCCACTTGTGCTCGGTGACCACCGTGAGCAGCTGCGAATGGATGTCGCGCCATTCGCGCACGCGGCGCACGTTGACGAAGTTCTGGCGCAGCAGCTGCTCGTACTGGCGGTTGCTGAGCTTGTGGCTGTCGCCGTGGCCGCCGCGCGCGTCGGCGATCCACTTCCACAGCCGCAGGTAGCCGCTGAACTCGCTTTTCTCGTCGTCGAACTTCGAATGCGCCTGGTCGGCCTGCTGCTGCGCTTCCATCGGGCGGTCGCGCACGTCCTGCACGCTGAGCGCCGAGGCGATCACCAGCACCTCGTCGAGCGCGCCGCGCGAGCGGGCCTCGAGGATCATGCGGCCCACGCGCGGGTCGAGCGGCAGCTTGGCGAGCTCGGCGCCGGTGGCGGTCAACTCGTTGGCATCGTCGACCGCGCCGAGCTCGTTGAGCAGCTGGTAGCCGTCGGCGATGGCGCGCGGCGACGGCGCCTCGAGGAAGGGAAAGCGCGACACGTCGCCAAGCCGCAGCGACTTCATGCGCAGGATCACGCCCGCGAGCGACGAACGCAGGATCTCGGGATCGGTGAAGCGCGGCCGGCCCTCGAAGTCCTTCTCGTCGTAGAGGCGGATGCAGATGCCGTTGGCCACGCGGCCGCAGCGGCCCGCGCGCTGGTTGGCGGCGGCCTGGCTGATCGGCTCGACCAGCAGCTGCTCGACCTTGCTGCGGAAGCTGTAGCGCTTCACGCGCGCCGTGCCCGCGTCGATCACGTAGCGGATGCCCGGCACGGTGAGCGAGGTCTCGGCCACGTTGGTGGCCAGCACGATGCGCCGGCCGGTGTGGCCGTCGAAGATGCGGTCCTGCTCGGCCTGCGACAGGCGCGCGAACAGCGGCAGCACCTCGGCATTGCGGTACAGCGGCTGGTGCGTGAGGTGCCGGCGCAGATGGTCGGCGGCCTCGCGGATCTCGCGCTCGCCGGGCAGGAAGACCAGGATGTCGCCCGCATGGTGCGGATCGCGCCAGAGCTCGTCGACGCCGTCGGCGATGGCGTCGTTGAGGTCGTGGTCGCGCGATTCCTCGAAGGGCCGGTAGCGCTGCTCCACGGGGAAGGTGCGGCCCGAGACGAACACCGTGGGCGCCGGCCCCTTGGCCGAGGCGAAATGCTGCGCGAAGCGGTCGGCGTCGATGGTCGCCGAGGTCACGATCACCTTGAGGTCGGGCCGGCGCGGCAGGATCTCGCGCAGGTAGCCGAGCAGGAAGTCGATGTTCAGCGAGCGCTCGTGGGCCTCGTCGATGATGATGGTGTCGTAGGCCTTGAGCAGCGGATCGGTCTGCGTCTCGGCCAGCAGGATGCCGTCGGTCATCAGCTTGACCGAGGCATCGCGCGACAGGCGGTCCTGGAAGCGCACCTTGAAGCCGACCACGTCGCCCAGCGGTGTCTTGAGTTCTTCCGCGATGCGCTTGGCCACCGAGCTCGCGGCGATGCGGCGCGGCTGCGTATGGCCGATGAGGCGGCCCTTGCCGGGCTCGGCATTGAGCTTGCCGCGGCCCAGCGCCAGCGCGATCTTCGGCAGTTGCGTGGTCTTGCCCGAGCCGGTCTCGCCGCAGACGATCACCACCTGGTGCGCCTGGATGGCGGCCATGATCTCCTCGCGCCGGGCGGAGACCGGCAGCGATTCGGGAAAGTCGATGCGAAGGGAGGAAGTCGTCGTGGTCGTCAAGGGAGGGGGTCGCAAGCGCAGGCGCCCGTTCTCTTCGGGCAAACCGTCGATTATCGACGCGCGCGATGGATGTTGCAGCACATCCACACCGCGGCGTAAATATTCTTTACGCCGCGAGCCCGCGCCGCTACGATCGCGGCCATGACCACCATCCTTGTCCCCCCCTCGCTGCGTTTGCGCGCAGGCCACGTGAGTGCACGTGGCGGGGTCAAGTCGACCCGCCCGGCCTGACGAAGCCCGCGCGCGCCGCGTTCTCCTTCACGGAACGCCGCCCGCGCGCTTCGGCAGCAGTCCGAAGCGCGCCGCCCTGATCCCGACCAGCGCATCGCATGCAGCCTCTCCCCGTTCGCGGGGAAGCGGCCGCGTTCCCGTCTCCCGAAACATCATCCGAAGAAGAAAAAGACCGCCATGTCCAACGACATCCATTCCGACCTGCATGCGACGCTCGCCGAGCGCTCGCGCCACCTGCAGGCCGTGGCCCATTCGCTGAAGACCGAGCTCTTCGGCATCGACGACATCATCGATCGCGTGATCGATTCCCTGCGCGCCTGGTACGTGCTGCCGCAGCTCATCGGCCGCCCGGTCGTGATCTGCCTCTGGGGCCTCACGGGCACCGGCAAGACGCAGCTGGTGCGCCGCCTGGCCCAGCACCTGGGCTTCTACGACCGCTTCATCGAAGTGCAGATGGACGGCTTCAGCCACGGCTCGGGCCACCGCAGCGCCGGCTCGATCTCGGCCATGCTCGCCGAGTCGGGCATCGCCGAGGGCGAGCGCGGCATCCTGGTGCTCGACGAGTTCCAGCGCTTTCGCACCGTCGACAAGCACGGCAAGGAAGCCAAGGTCGAGCGCTACCAGGACGTCTGGGCGCTGCTGTCCGACGGCCGCCTGCCGCCCTCGCTGTCGGTGCTCGGCGAGATCGAGTCTTCATTGGCCTGGGCCGAGTACGACCAGGACCGCAAGAGCGTGGACGAAGACGACGACGAGGAAGACCAGAAGGACGGCAAGCCGCGCCGCAAGCGCCGGCTTCAGCTGTCGCCCTGGGAGGCGCAGGAGTTCAAGCGCTGCCTCAAGCTGCGCGAATCGCTGCTCGACATCATGACCTGGAAGCCGGCCGAGATTCAGGAGCGGCTGCGCGCCTTCCGCGCCTCGCAGGAGAGCTGGGAGACCGACTACTCGAAGCTGCTGGTGTTCGTCTCGGGCAACCTCGACGAGATGTACGCCGAGACCGCGAAGCGGGTCGAGGACTGCGACACCGACGCCGACATCTTCCACGCGCTGACGAAGAAGCTCTCGCTGATCGACGTCAAGAAGGCGTTGGCCGAACGCTTCAAGCCCGAGCAGATCGCGCGGCTGGGCAACAACCACGTGATCTATCCCTCGTTCGACCGCGCGACCTACGTGCGCCTGATCCTCTCGATCTGCGACCGCTACGTGAGCGAGATCCAGGAGAGCTCGGGCGTGCGCTTCGTGCTCGACGCCAGCGTCTACGAGCAGCTCTACGCCAACGCGGTGTTCCCCGCGCAGGGCACGCGGCCGCTGTTCTCGTCGATCCACGCGATCCTCAGCGCGACCCTGGTCAACGTGGCGCTCTGGGCGCTCGAACAGGGCGCCAACGGCGCCGAGCCGGTCTGGCTGATGCTGGACGCGGGCGACCGATCGCAGGGTGCGCAGGGCCAGGCGAAGATGGTGGCGCGCTTTCACCTCGCGCGGCGCGAGTTCCCGGTGGTGCTCGAGCTCAACCGACTCAAGCAGCGCGCCAACGCCGACTTCCGCGCGCTGCTGGCGGTGCACGAGGCCGGCCACGGGCTGGTCTATGCGCTGCTGTTCGGCCGCGCACCGCAGGAAATCCGCATCAACGTGGCCTCGTTCGAGGGCGGCTACAACAGCTACGTGAAGCGCAAGGCCTGGTCGAAGCAGAACACGCTCGACAGCATCTGCGTGAGCCTGGCCGGCCGCGCGGCCGAGCGGCTGGTGTTCGGCGATGCCGGCGCCACCACCGGCGCCGAGCAGGACCTGGCGCAGGCCACCGAGACCGCGGCGCGCCACGTGCGGCACCACGCCTTCGGCAGCCGCTGGAGCCGCACCGACGTGACGACCGACGCCAACGACAACCTCAACACCGACGTGGCGGCCACCAACCGGGAGATCGAGCAGATCCTGGCGCGCGAGCACATCCGCGCGCTCGAGCTGATCGAGTCGCACGCGACGGCCTTCCTGGCCG
>NZ_JBZAYE010000053.1:0-22633 GCF_058244205.1 Variovorax sp. 20P10.2.4 | reverse complement strand
TGCGGTAGGGCAGCTGGCGCGGCAGCCGCACCAGGCCGCCGGCGGTCGCGGCCAGGCCGCGCTTGACCTCGGGCACGCCGAACTGGGCGTTGTCGGCCGCCACCACCATGTCACAGGCCAGCACCAGCTCGAAGCCGCCGGCCAGCGCATAGCCCTCGACCGCGGCGATCAGCGGCTTCACCGGCGGCTTCGCGGTCAGGCCGCCGAAGCCGCGGCCCTCGATGCTCGGGCGCTCGCCGCGCAGGAAGCCCTTGAGGTCCATGCCGGCGCAGAAGGTGCCGCCGGCACCGGTGAGGATGCCGATGCGCAGGTCGTCGCGCCGGTCGAGCTCGTCGAGCGCGGCCGCGATGCCGCGCGCCACCGCGAGCGTGGCCGCGTTGCGCGCCTGCGGGCGGTTGATGGTGATGGTCAGGATGCCGTCGTTGCTGTCGACGAGGACTTCTTCGGTCATGGGTGCTTCCTCTGGGGGAGAAGGGTGAACGGGGAGTGCGGGCGACTCAGCGCGGCGCCATGCGCAGCGCGCCGTCGAGCCGGATGGTTTCGCCGTTGAGCATCGGGTTGCTCACGATGTGCAGTGCGAGCTGCGCGTATTCGTCGGGCGTGCCCAGCCGCGAGGGATGCGGCACCGAGGCGCCGAGCGAGAGGCGCGCCGCTTCCGACACGCGCGCGAGCATCGGCGTGTCGAAGATGCCGGGCGCGATGGTGCACACGCGGATCGCCTTGCTCGCGAGGTCGCGCGCCGCCACGATGGTCAGGCCCACCACGCCGGCCTTCGACGAGGCATAGCCGATCTGCCCGATCTGGCCCTCGTAGGCCGCCACCGAGGCGGTCAGCACGCAGACGCCGCGCTCGCCCTCGGCCGTGTGCTCGTTGCGCGCCATCCGCGTGGCCACCAGCCGCAGCGTGTTGAAGGTGCCGACCAGGTTGATGCGCACGATGTTCTCGTAGGTCTCGAGCGAACCCGGGCTGCCGTCCTTGTCGACCAGCCGCACCGGGCCGCCGCGGCCCGCGCAGTGCACCAGCACGCGCAGCGGGCCGAAGGACTCGGCCACGTCGCAGGCCGCGTTCATGTCGACCTCGCTGGTGACGTCGGCGGGCGCGAAGCGGACCCGCTCGCCGAGGCTCTTCGCGATGGCCTCGCCCTGCGAGGAGGGCAGGTCGGCGATCACCACGCTGGCGCCCGCCGCGTGCAGCCGATGGACCGTGGCCAGGCCCAGGCCCGATGCGCCGCCGGTGACGAGCGCGCTGATTCCTTCTGTGTTCATGAGTGCTTGCCTTGTGCAGTTGGGAAGATGCGTCGGTTCATGATACATACCGATGAGTATCGTTGCAACGAGACCGCGATGGATTAGCGTGGCATGCCACCTGTACCATAGGGTATTCGCCTAGGGTTCTTTCATCGCGATGGCGTTGACCCGATTAAATACTCAATGGTATGTTCGCTCCGCGGCACGATCTGCGCCGCCTGGCCCGAGGTCGCGCACCGCGCAAGGAGACGAGATGGATCCGACACGACGCATGTTTTCGATGGCCGCGATCGCCGCGGCGGCACCGGCTTCGGGGGCGGGCGCGATGGCGCAGTCGCCCGCGCCGATCAAGGTCGGCGTGATCCTTCCGCTGTCGGGCGGCGCGGGGCCGCAGGGCCAGCACGTGACCGAGGCGATCCAGGCCATGGCCGCGCTGATCAACGAGGCCGGCGGCGTGCTCGGGCGGCCGATCGAAGTGCTGGTGCGCGACGACGAATCGACGCCGGCGGTCGGCGTGTCGCGCGCCAACGAGCTGATCGGGCAGGGCGTGGCCGTGATCATCGAAGGCTGGAACAGCCCGGTGGCGCTGGCGATGCAGCCGGTGATCGCGCGAGCCGGCGTGCTCGACATCACGACCTTCGCCAGCGCCGATGCCGTGCTCTCGGGCGAGGGCAACCCGCTCGCGATCCGCCTCAATGCCTCCAACTCGCAGGGCGGCGCCGCGGTCGCGCAGGCCATCGCCACCGGCTTCAAGGGCCGGCGCATCGCCTTCCTGACCGAGAACGACGCCTACGGCATCGGCACGCAGCAGGCGATCGAGGCCGGGCTCAAGGCGCTGAACCACGACTACCAGAAGGTGGCCGAGGAGAAGTTCCCGTTCACGCAGTCGGACTTCCGCATCGCGCTGACCAGCATCCGCGCCGCCAACCCCGACGTGACCGTCGCGATCAATGCCAACGAGGGCCTGGGCATGCCCGCGATCCTGCGCCAGTTCAAGCAGGGCCGCGTGCCGGGCCAGCTGCTCGCGGCGCTGGGCACGGTGGCGCCGAGTGTGATCTCGGTGGCGGGCGAGGCCGCCAACGGCGTGGCCGGCGTGGACATCTACTTTCCCGACGTCGAGCCCTTCGCCTCCGATCCGGTCAACAAGCGCTTCGTCGCGCGTTCGCAGGCGATGTTCAAGCGCACGCCCGACAAGTTCATGGCGGTGGGCGCGGCCGCGCTGCAGTTCTGGGCCATGGCGGCGAACGAACTCAAGACGCTGGAGCGCGAGCCGCTGGCGCGCCGCATCCGCGGCGGCAGCTTCAAGGGCACGGTGTTCGGCGACGTGAGCTTCGCGCCCAACGGGCAGCTGCAGCTGCCCACCCATGCCTTCACGGTCAGCAACGGCGCGATCGTCGTGCAGAAGCCGGCCGGCCGATAGACGACGAAGAGCCTTTCCCTTCCATAACGAGCTGGAGACACACCATGAAGCTGATTCGGAACCTGATGACGGCGGCGGGCCTGGGCCTCGCGCTGTTCGGCCTCGCGCCGGCCCAGGCGCAGACGCCGCCGACCGTCAAGGTCGGCACCATCTTCCCGCTGTCGGGCGGCGCGGGCCCGCAGGGGCAGCACGTGACGCAGGCGATCCAGGCGATGGCGGCGGTCATCAACGAGAGCGGCGGCGTGCTGGGCCGGCGCATCGAGATCGTCTCGCGCGACGACGAGTCGACGCCGGCCGTGGGCGTCTCGCGCGCCACCGAGCTCGTGAGCTCGGGCGTCGCGGTGATCATCGAGGGCTGGAACAGCCCGGTCACGCTCGCGATGCAGCCGGTGATCGCGCGCGCCGGCGTGCTGGACATCACGGCGGTCTCGAAGGCCGACCCGATCCTCTCGGGCGAAGGCAATCCGTTGGCGGTGCGGCTCAACAGCTCGAACTCGCAGGACGGCGCGGTGATCGCGAACTACATCGCGAAGGTGGTGAAGGCCAAGCGAGTCGCCTTCCTGACCGAGAACGACGCCTACGGCAACGGCGCGCAGGAATCGATCGAGGGCGAGCTCAAGAAGCTCGGCTACGCCTACGAGAAGGTGGCCGAGGAGAAATTCCCGTTCGCACAGGCCGACTTCCGCGTGGCACTGACCAACGTGCGCGCCGCCAACCCCGACATCACGGTGGCGATCAACGCCAACGAGGGCCTGGGCATGCCTGCGATCATCCGCCAGGCCAGGCAGTCGAGGCTGCCGGGCGCGCTGGTGGCCGCGGTGGGCACGGTCGCGCCCAGCGTGATCGACGTGGCCGGCGATGCCGCGCACGGGCTGGTCAGCGCCGACATCTACTTCCCGGCCGTGGAGCCCTTCGTCTCGAACCCCGCCAACCAGCGCTTCGTGGCGAAGACGCAGGAGCTCTTCAAGTACACGCCCGACAAGTTCATGGCGCTGGGCGCCACCTCGCTGCAGGTGTGGGCGATGGCCGCCAACGAGCTCAAGACGCTGGACCGCGAGGCGATCGCCAAGCGCATCCGCGGCGGCAGCTTCAAGGGCACGGTGATGGGCGACCTGACGTTCGAGCCCAACGGCCAGCTGCTGTCGCACCACTACCTGTTCAAGGTGGACGGCCGCAAGATCGTGGTGCAGCAGTGAGCCGGGCATGCACAGCGACGCGATGAACCCGGCGACCGCCAGCGCCACCGCCCCGCCCGCGCTGCGCGTGGAAGGCCTGGGCGTGCGCTACGGCGCGCTGGTCGCGCTCGACGGCGTGGGCTGGGAAGTGGCGCCCGGCGAGCTGCTGGGCATCATCGGCCCGAACGGCGCCGGCAAGAGCTCCTGCTACGACGCCGTGACCGCGATGGTGCGGCGCGGCGGCCGCGTGAGCCTGCACGGGCGCGACGTGACCGCGGTGCCGCCCTACGGCCTCGCGGGCCTGGGCCTGAAGCGCGCGTTCCAGCAGAACGCCTTCTTCGACGACCTCAGCGTGCTCGGAAACTTCGTCGCCGTGCTCGGCGCGCGGGCGCACTCGGGGCTGTGGTCGAGCGTGCTCAACCCGGTCGGTGCCGCGCGCCGGCGTGGCGAGGCCGAGGACTTCGCGGCACGCCAGCTGGTGCGCTTCGGCATCCCGGCGCTCTATCACGCGATGAGCCCGAAGGAGATTCCCTACGGCGTGCAGCGCATGCTGTCGATCGCGCTGGCCTACGGCGCGGGCGCCAGCGTGCTGCTGCTCGACGAGCCGGCCGCGGGCCTGGGCGGCGAGGACATGGCGGCGCTGGTCGCGCTGCTGTCCGCACTCAAGCGCGAGGGCGTGGCGCTGGTGGTGATCGAGCACCACATGGAACTGATCATGGCCGTGGCCGACCGCATCTGCGTGCTCGACCTGGGCCGTCAACTCGCCTACGGCACGCCGGCGGAGATCCAGCGGGATCCGCGCGTGCGCGAGGCCTACCTGGGGAAGGCGCAATGAGCCGCACGGATCAGGACACGGTGCTCGAGGTGCGCGGCCTCGCGGTCTCCTACGCGGGCAACCGCGCGGTGGCGCTCGACGCGCTGCGCGTCGGCCGCGGCGAGATCCTCGGCGTGATCGGCGCCAACGGGGCCGGCAAGTCGACGCTGGTGAACGCGCTCGCGGGCTGGTCGCGCGGCGATCCGCGCGTGGCCGGCGAGGTGGTGCTGAACGGCGAGCGCATCGATGCCTGGCCCACGCACGACCGCGTGCGCGCCGGCCTGCTGCTGGTGCCCGAGGGACGGCTGGTGTTCTCGCGCATGAGCGTGGAGGAGAACCTCTCGACCGCCTTCGCGCCGCTGGCCGCGCCCGGGCGCAAGGTCTACACGCGCGACGAGATCTACGGCCTGTTCCCGCGCCTGCACGAACGCCGCGGCCACCTGGGCGCGCAGCTCTCGGGCGGCGAGCGCCAGATGCTGGGCATCGGGCGCGCGCTGATGATGGGCCCGCGCCTGCTGCTGCTCGACGAACCCTCGATCGGCCTGGCGCCGATGCTGGTCTCGCAGGTGCTGCAGACCATGCGAACGCTGGCCCGCTCGGGCCTTTCCATCCTGCTGGTCGAACAGAACGTGCGCGCCGCCATGGAGGTGGTCGACCGCCTCGTGCTGCTGGAGCGCGGCCGCGTGGTCCTCGAGGGACCGGCGGCCGAGTTCGGCAACGACCCGCGCATCGCGCAAGCCTACCTCGGAGCCCACGCGGCATGAACCTGTTGCAACAACTCATCAACGGCATCGTGCTCGGCCATGCCTACGCGCTGGTCGCGATCGGCTGGACCGTGCTGCTGGGCGTGGCGCGCCTGGTGAACTTCGGCCACGGCCAGATGTACATGCTCGGCGCCTTCGTCAGCTGGTGGGCCGTGACGCGCGCCGGCGTGCCCTACGCGCTGGCGCTGCCGATCGCCATGGCGGTGGGCGCGGCCTTCGGCGTGGCGATGCAGCGCGTGATGCTGCGCGCCACCTTCGAGCAGAACCTGGTCTCGATCATGATCATGACGCTGGGCTTCGGCTACGTGCTGCAGGGCGCGGCGGCGCTGATCTTCGGCTCCACCGGCCAGATCCTCGAGACCGCGCTGTCGCAGCGCGAGATCGACATCGGCGATCTCTGGCTGACCTGGCAGGACGCGGCCATCGTGCTGGCGGCGATCGCGGTCTTCATCGGCCTGAAGTGGACGCTCGACGGCACCCGCACCGGGCGGCTGGTGCGCATGGTGGCGGAGGACCCGAAGCTGGCGCAGCTCGCCGGCGTCAACGTGCGGCGCGTCTACTACGGCGTGTTCGCATTCGAGGGCGCGGCGGTCGCGTTCGCGGCCGGCATGGTCGCGCCGCGCACGCCGATCCTCACCTCGATGGGCTTCGAGGAGGTCATCATGACCTTCGTGGTGGTGGTGCTCGGCGGCATCGGCAGCGTGGCGGGCAGCTACGTGGCGGGCGTGGCGCTCGGCATCTTCACGGCGCTGTTCGGCGCGCTGGTCTCGCCGGCCTACACCACGGCCGCGGCCTTCCTGGTGCTGATCGCGGTGCTGGTATTGCGGCCCGGCGGCCTGGGCGCCGGCGCGCGCGGGGGAGTGCACTGATGGCCCGCCTGCGTCCGCAGCGCGCCGCGCTGCCTATCGTCGCCGTGCTCGTGCTGTTCGCGCCGGGCTGGCTCGGCGGTGGCGCCTCGGTCTACAGCGCGGCCGTGCTGATCGCGATCCTGGCCGTGCTGTCCTACGGCCTCGACGTGATCGTCTCCGACCTCGGCGAGGTCAGCCTCGGCCACACCGTGTTCTTCGCGGTCGGGGCCTACACCACGGCGCTGCTGTCCACGCGTGCGGGTGCCGGCTCCTGGGCCACGCTCGGCGCCTCGATCGCGCTGGCGCTGGTGTTCGCCGCGGCCATCGGGCTGGTGACGCTGCGGCTGCGCGAATTCGTGTTCTCGCTCGTCACCTACGCGATGGCGGTGGTGGCGATGACGCTGGCGGCCAACTGGGCCTTCCTCGGCGGCTCCGACGGCGTGCGCGGGCTGCCGATGCTCGACCTCTCGATCGGGCCGCTGACGCTGACCGCACGCAACGACAAGGAGCTCTGGCCCTACGCCTTCGCGCTGCTGGTGGTGGTGATCTACCTGGTCGACCGCTTCCGCCACTCGCAGCTCGGCGCGGCGGCCATCATGACCCACCTGAACCCGCGGCTCGCGACCATCGGCGGCATCGATCCGGCGCGCGTGCGGCTGCAGGTGTTCCTGTTCTCGGCGCCGATCAGCGCGCTGGCCGGCTGGCTCTACGCCTACCAGCGCGCCTACGTCAGCGCCGACATCCTGGAGAACTACTTCCTGATCCTGATGCTGACGGCCGTGGTGCTGGTCGGGCGCCGGCAGCTGCTGGGCCCGCTGCTGGCGACGGCGCTGGTGCTGGTGCAGGAGAAGTTCTTCTCGCTCGGCGGCTACGTCGACAAGATCGTGCTGGGCAGCGTGCTGGTGCTGATCCTGGCTTTCTTCCCGCAGGGGCTGATGGGCCTGGCCCGTCCGCTGGGCCGCCTGTTCCGCGCGCGCGCCGCCCCGGCCACACCTTCTTTGACCACCCTGGAGACTCCCAAGTGACCGTGATCTGGACCCCATCGCTCGACGACGCCGCCACCCGCTGGCAACAACTGGCCGACCGCCTCGGGCGCGAACGCTTCGCGCCGCTGGCGCCCGAGCTCGACCGCGACCAGCGCTATCCGTGGGAGACCATCGAGGCGCTGGTGGAGCACCGCTTCACCGGCCTGTTCCTGCCCACGCAGTGGGGCGGCGAGGGCCAGAGCCTGACCGCGACCGTGGCCGCGGTCGAGACGCTGGGCATGCATTGCGCGTCGACCGCCGCGATCATGTGCGCCTACCAGCTCGGTGCCTTCCCGATCCTGCTGGCCGGCACCGACGCGCAGAAGGACTTCTACCTGCGCGAGATGACGCAGGGCCGCGCCACCAGCTTCGCGCTGTCGGAGCGCGTGGCGGGCTCGGATGCCGCGGCCATCGAGGCCACGGCGGTGCGCGAGGGCGAGGGCTGGCGCCTGCGCGGCGAGAAGTACTGGATCGGCAACGGCGGCGCCTCGCGCTACTACGTGGTGTTCGCCAAGACCGACCCGGCCGCGGGCGGGCGCGGCATCTCGGCCTTCATGGTCGACAAGGAGAAGCCCGGCGCGGTGGTCGACGAGCTGTCCGACAAGATGGGCATCCGCGGTACCCAGACCTCGAACCTGCGCGTCGACGTGGTCGTGCCCGACAGCGCGCGCATCGGCGAGCTCAACCGCGCGCTGCGGCTGGCGCTGCAGACGCTCAACGTGGGCCGCATCATGGTGTCGGCGCAGTCGATGGGGCTGGCGCTCGCGGCCTTCCGCGAGGCCTCGCAGCGCGCCGTCGAGCGCCGCACCTTCGGCCAGCCGATCGGCGAGAACCAGGGCATCGGCTTCAAGCTGGCCGACATGGCGACCGAGATCTCGGCCGCCCGCATGATGCTGTACGAGGCCGCGCGCGCCTACGACGCTGGCGCCGACGTCTCGAACCTCGGCGCCATGGCCAAGCTCTTCACTTCCGAGGTGGCCCACCGGGCGGCGGACAATGCGGTCCAGATCTGGGGCGGCATGGGCTACTGCAAGCCGACGGTCGCGGAACGGCTGTACCGCGACCAGCGCATCCTCGAGATCTACGAGGGATCGTCCGAAATCCAGCGGCTGGTGTTGTCACGCGCCGTGCGCAAGGAGGCGGAAGATCGGGTGAAGTGAATCACGAAAGAGAAGAGGTTGGCGATGGCGAGTGCACAACAGGCAGTGGTGGATCCGGGCGGCAACGAGTCGCGCAACGAGATCCTGCAGGCGGCGGCGGAACTTTTCATGGAGCTGGGCTATGCGGCGACGTCGATCGACGCGGTGGCGCAGCGCCTGGGCGCCACCAAGGGCCGCATCTACCACCACTACCGCAGCAAGGCCGACCTCTTCTTCGACGTGCAGATCGCCGCGATGAACCGGCTCAACGAGCAGGTCGAGCCGATCGCGCGCGGCGCGGGCGACCCGCTCGAGCGCCTGTCCGCGATGGCGCTGCGCCACACCCAGATCCTGCTGACCGAACTGCCGATGCAGAAGGTGGCGGTGCAGGGGCTGGAGCGGCACCTGCTGGGCGCCTCCTCGGGCGCCAAGCGGCTGCGCTCGGTGGTCAAGATGCGCGACGACTACGAACAGATGTTCGTCGAGGTGATCGACGACGGGGTGCGCGCGGGCCTGTTCGTCGACCAGCCGGCGAAGCTCATCACCAAGCCCTTCTTCGGCGCGCTCAACTGGGCCACCGTCTGGTACAGCCAGCGGCGGCTGCAGAGCGCCGAGGCGGTGGACGACATCGCACATGCCCTGGCAGCCTTCGCGCTGCGCGGGCTTCTCAAGGATCCAAACCATGAAGCAGCAAGAAAGACAGCCCTTTTCCGAGACCATCTGGGATGAGAGGGAGACCTGGTCGCGCGACCGCATCGAGGCCTTCCAGCTCGATGCCCTGCGCCGCCAGCTCGAGCGCGTGGGCCGCACCAGCAGCCACTACCGCAAGGTGTTCGCCGAGGTCGGCTTCGAGCCCGGCGACCTGAAGAGCTTCGCCGACCTGCGCCGGCTGCCGTTCACGCGCAAGGCCGACTACGTCGCCGGCCTCGAGGCACAGCCCCCGTTCGGCGCCCTGGCCGCCGTCGAACCCGGCGAGGCCGTGCGGGTGCATTTCTCCTCCGGCACCACGGCCCGGCCCGCGCCGGTGCTCTGGACCCAGGCCGACATCGAACGCTGGGCCGACCTCTACGCGCGCTACCTCTATGCGCAGGGCCTGCGGCGCGGCGACATCTTCCAGTGCATGTTCAACTACGCGTGGTTCGTCGGCGGCCTCGGCGCCACGCTCGCGGCCCAGCATCTCGGCGCGCTGGTGATCCCGGCCTCCTCGGGCGACACCGAGCGCCAGATCGAGACCATCTTCCAGTACGGCAGCCAGTGCGTGATCGGCACGCCCTCGTTCATGGCCCACATGGCCGAGGCGGCCGAGAAGCTGGGGCGCGACCTGACCACCTCGCGCGTGAAGATGGTCTGCGTGGGCGGCGAGCCCGGCGCCAGCATCCCCGGCACGCGCGAGCGCATCGAGCGCCAGTGGGGCGCGAAGATGTTCGACTGCTACGGCGCGCTCGAATGCCAGCCGATCGGCTGGGACACCGCCGCGCAGCTCGGCCCGACGCTGGCCGAGGACTTCATCTACGTCGAGGTGCTGCATCCCGACACGAAGGAGCCGGTGGCCGACGGCGAGCGTGGCGTGCTGGTGCTGACCCACCTCGACAAGCAGGCCTGCCCGCTGGTGCGCTGGTGGACCGGCGACATGGTGGTGCGCGACAGCCGCACCGCGCCCGACGGCCGCACCCATGCGCGCCTGGCCGGCGGCGTGCTGGGCCGCGCCGACGACATGCTGATCATCCGCGGCGTGAACCTGTTCCCCTCGGCGGTCGAGGACATCGTGCGCGCCTTCCCGGGCCTGAGCAACGAGTACCTGCTGGTGCTCGACGACAGCGTGAAGGATCCGCACACCGGCTTCCTCACCGGCGTGAAGCTGCGCGTGGAGCGCGCGGCAGGCGCGCCGGCCGACCTCGGCGAGCGGCTGTCGCAACGGCTGCGCGAGAAGCTGCAGGTGCGCTTCCATGTCGAGGTGGTCGAGTCCGGCACCCTGCCGCGCACCATCCACAAGGCCACGCGGGTGGTGCATGCCTGAGGCGCGGGCCCAGGGCCTGCCGCGCCCGCTGGCCGGCCGGCGCGTGGTCGACCTGTCGCAGTTCATCGCCGGGCCCACGGCGGCCCAGTACCTCGCGGACTTCGGCGCCGAGGTCACGAAGGTCGAGTCGCCGCAGGGCGACGGCGTGCGCACCCTGCCGGGCAACGGCTTCGGCAGCTACTACGCGCGCAGCTTCAACACCGGCAAGACCAGCCGGGTGCTGAACCTGCGCGAGGCCGCCGACCGCGCGGCGCTCGATGCCATGCTCGAGGAGGCCGACGCCTTCGTCTGCAACCTCGCGCCCGCGTCGCTGAGCGGCCTGGGCCTGGACGGGCCGACGCTGCGCGAACGCTTCCCGCGGCTGGTGATCGTGCTGATCTCGGGCTACGGCCAGCAGGATGCACGCATCTGCATGGACACCATCGCGCAGTGCGAGTCGGGCTTCGCGCTGCTCAACGGCGACGAGGATGGCTCGCCGCGGCTGTCGACCAGCTGGCCGATCGACATGTTCTGCGGCATGTACGCCGGCATGAGCTGCGCCATGGCCATGCTCGACCCCGCGCGCCAGGGCTGCCTGGTCGACCTGTCGATGATGGAGGTCGCGGCCAGCATGCTGATCGGGCCGGCGATGCTCGCGGTCAGCGAGGGCGACGCGCTCGATCCGCCGATGGGCAACCGCGACCGCGCCTCCGCGCCCTCGAGCATCTACCGCTGCGCCGACGGCCACGTCTACATCCTCGGCGGGCTCGATGCCTACTGGCGCCGGCTGCGGCCGCTGGTGGGCGCCGACGACGCGCCGATCAAGGAGCGCATCGCGCGCGCCGCGCATTTCGACGCCCAGGTCGAGGCCTGGACGCTGCCGCGCCGGCGCGACGAGGTGCTGGCGCAGATGCGGGCGCTGCAGATACCGGCCGGCAACGTGCGGCCGCCCGAGGAGGCGCTGGCCATGATCCGCGCGCTGCGGCCCGGCGCGGTCTCGCAGGCGCTGCCATCGGGCGAGCACGTGCCCGCGTTCCCGGCGCTGTTCGACGGGCAGCGGCTGCCGCGCAGCGCCACGCCGCACGTGGGCGGCGGCCTGCGCTTCGCCTGAACCCGCGTTCCTTCCCCTTCTTCCATCCTTCCGATCCGAGGAGCCTTCGATGGCCAGCACTTCTTCCCTTCCCGCCGCCGACGCGCTGCGGGTCATGCGGCCCGGCGTCCACCAGGGACGCTCGGCCTTCATTACCGGCGCCGGCTCCGGCATCGGCCGCGCGATCGCGCTGCGGCTGATGGCGCTGGGCATGGACGTCTTCGGCACCGGCCGCCGCGCCGAGGCGCTCGAGGAGACCGGCCAGCTGGCCGAGGGCCTCGCGGGCCGCTTCGGCTTCGAGACCTGCAACGTGCGCGACACCGAGGCGATCGAGGCGCTGGTCGCTCGCGTCGGCCAGCGCCAGGGCATCGACCTGCTGGTGAACAACGCGGGCGGCCAGTTCTTCGCGCCCGCCACCGGCATCAGCCGCAAGGGCTGGGACGCCGTGATCGACGTCAACCTGTCGGCCATCTTCGTCGTGACCAAGGCCGCCTATCCCTTCCTCAAGGCGCGCAAGGGCTCGGTGGTCAACATCTCGCTGTCGGGCGTGGACCGCGGCTCGATGGGCATCGCGCATTCGATCGCCGCGCGTGCCGGCGTGCTGGGCCTGATGCGCACGCTGGCGCTCGAATGGGCCAGGGACGACATCGCGCTCAACTGCATCGGCCCCGGCGCGGTGCTGACCGAGGGCCTGGCCGGCGAGGCCGCGAAGGCGATGCTAGACCGGCTGGTCGACGCCACGCCGATGGGCCGCGCCACCAGCGTGGAGGAGGTGGCCGAGCTGGTCGCCTTTCTCGCCACGCCGGCCGCGCACCTCATGACCGGCCAGCTGATCCAGATCGACGGCGCGGCCCATCTGGGCACGGGCCTGCACATGCTGGCGGTCTGAAGCGATGAACGGCGCTCTCTCGCATGTGAAGGTGCTCGACCTGTCGCGCGTGCTGGCCGGCCCCTGGGCCTCGCAGATGCTCGCCGACCTCGGCGCCGACGTGATCAAGGTCGAGCGGCCCGGCAGCGGCGACGACACGCGCAGCTGGGGCCCGCCCTTCCTGCACGACCGCGACGGCCAGCCCACGCCCGACGCGGCCTACTACCTGTGCGCCAACCGCAACAAGCGCTCGGTCACCATCGACATCACCACGCCCGAGGGCCAACAACTGGTGCGCGAGCTCGCGGCACAGTGCGACGTGCTGGTGGAGAACTACAAGGTCGGCGGCCTCGCGCAGTACGGCCTCGACTACGCCACGCTGCATGCCGAGTTCCCGCGGCTGGTGTACTGCTCGATCACCGGCTTCGGCCAGACCGGCCCCTACGCGCCGCGCGCGGGCTACGACTTCCTGGTGCAGGCCATGGGCGGGCTCATGAGCGTCACCGGCCGCGCGGAATCGGAGCAGGGCGCCGGGCCGCTCAAGGTCGGTGTCGCGGTGGCGGACCTGTTCACCGGCCTGTACGCCTCGAACGCGATCCTGGCCGCGCTGGCCTACCGCGAGCGCAGCGGCCAGGGCCAGCACATCGACCTCTCGCTGCTCGACGTGCAGGTGGCCTGCATGGCGAACCAGGGCATGAACTTCCTCTACGGCGGCCGCTCGCCGGGCCGGCTCGGCAATGCGCATCCCAACGTCGTGCCGTACCAGGACTTCCCGACCGCGGACGGCGACGTGATCATCGCGGTCGGCAACGACGGCCAGTTCGCGCGGCTGTGCACGGCCATCGGCCGGCCGGCGCTGGCCACCGACGAGCGCTTCGCGACCAACCTCGCGCGCATCGCGCACCGCATCGAGCTGATCCGGCTGCTGCGCGAATGCACGCTGACGCGCTCCACCGACGAATGGGTGGCGGCGCTCGAGGCGGCCGAGGTGCCCTGCGGCCCCATCAACGACCTCGCGCGCGTGTTCGAGGACGCGCAGGTGATCGCGCGCGGCATGAAGATCGAGGTCGAGCACACCACGGCCGGCGCCATTCCGCTGGTGGCCAATCCGATCCGGCTGTCGGCCTCGCCGGTGGCCTACCGGCGCGCGCCGCCGACCCTGGGCCAGCACACGCGCGAGGTGCTGGCCGAGGAGCTCGGCTGCGATGCCGAACGGATCGATCGGCTCGCGGCGAGCCGGGTCATCTGAGCGGCGTCAGTCCAGCCGCAGCTCGGGCGGCGGCACCGCCGAGGCCGCGGGCAGCTCCGCGCGCAGGAAGTCGATCAGCGCGCGCAGCTTCGCGGGCACGCGGCGCCGGTCGGGGTAGTAGAGCGTGAGGCCCGGCAGCACCGGGCTCCAGTCGGCCAGCAGCCGCACCAGCAGGCCCTGCTCGATCAGCGGCTCGATGTAGCCGTTGATCATGTAGGCGACGCCGATGCCGTCGAGCGCCGCGCGCACCAGTGCGGCCGAGTCGTTGAGCACGAGCCGGCCGTCGATCGCGAGCTGCAGCGTCTCGTCGCCGCGCGCGAACTGCCAGCGCTCGACCTGGCCGGTGCTGACGTGGCGAAAGCCGATGCAGTCGTGCGCCAGCAGTTCGGTGGGATGCGCGGGCGTGCCGTGGCGCGCGAGGTAGTCGGGCGAGGCGATCACGTGCGCTTCGATGCGCGGCCCGATCCTGACCGCGATCATGTCCTTCTCGACCAGGTCGCCGAAGCGGATGCCGGCATCGAAGCCCTGCGCCACGATGTCCACCAGCTGGTTCTCGATCCGCAGCTCGAGCTTGATGTCGGGGAAGCGATCGAGAAAGCGCCGCAGCACCGGCTGCAGGCCGATGGTGTAGCCCGCGCGCGGCACGTTGAGCCGCAGCAGGCCGCTCGGATGGTCGGCCTCGCGGCCCAGCTCTTCGGATACGGCGGCGAGCTCCGACACCACCGGCCGCACCTTCTCGAGATAGCGCTCGCCGACCTCGGTGAGGCTCACGCTGCGCGTGGTGCGGTTGAACAGCGTGATTCCGAGGCGCCGCTCGAGGCTGCGGATCGACTGGCTCACGGCCGAGGGCGTGACGCCCAGGCGCACCGCAGCGGCCGAGAAGCCGCGTTCCTCCGCCGCCACGATGAAGGCGATGAGTCCATCCAGCAGGTCCTGGCGCATGCGGCGCTCTCCATTGCGAAATCGAAGCGCCGAGTCTAGTGGCGGCTTTGCGATCTGTTAGCCGGGCTTGCAAGCCCATGCAGCGCCGGCGCCTTGTCGCCGCGCGCTCTGCTGCGTAGCCTGCGCCTGTCCCTTCTCACCATTCCACTGCTTGGAATCGAGCGGTGTCGCGAGCCGCGCGCCCTTCCTACCATGCATCCATTCTTCCTATCCACCGAGACAGCGGCCATCACGGCCCCAAGGAGACTTCCATGAGCGCGAGCACGCAAAGCGCGGGCGTCAGGCCCTTCCTGATCGGCGCCACCTGGACAACAGGACAGGGCACGCCCTTCGAATCGATCAATCCCGCCACCGGCGTGCTCAACGGCCTGATCGGCAGCGCGAGCCGCGAGGACGTGGACCTCGCGGTGCGCACCGCCAAGGCCGCGCAGGCCCGGCCCGAGTGGCGCGCGATGCTGCCGCACCGGCGCGCGGCGATCCTGCACCGCATCGCCGACCTGATCGAGGCCAATGCCGAGGAACTGGCCGAGCGTCAGATGCGCGAGAACGGCAAGCTGCGCGCCGAATGCGTGGCGCAGGCGGCCGGCGGCGCGGCGGCGTACCGCTACTTCGCGTCGATCTGCGAGACCATCCCGTCGGAAGTGGCGCCCTCGCGCGGCGACCACCTGTCGATGGTGCTCTACGAGCCCTTCGGCGTGGTGGCCGCGATCACGCCCTGGAATTCGCCGCTCACGCTCGAGTCGCAGAAGGTGGCGGCAGCGCTCGCGGCCGGCAACGCGGTGGTGCTCAAGCCTTCGGAGTTCACGCCGACCATCGCGCTGCGCGTGGCCGAGCTCGCGCTCGAAGCCGGCCTGCCGCCGGGCATCCTCAACGTCGTGACCGGCCTCGGCGCCGAGACCGGCTCGGCGCTGGTCGCGCATCCCGAGGTGCGGCTGATCTCGTTCACCGGCGGCACCGCCACCGGCAAAGCGATCGCGCGCGAGGCCGCGGGCCGCATGGCCGCGGTGGCGCTCGAGCTCGGCGGCAAGTCGCCGCACATCGTGTTCGCCGACGCCGACCTCGACAAGGCGCTGCAGGGCGTGCTGCATGGCGTGTTCTCGTCCAGTGGCCAGTCGTGCATCGCGGGCACGCGGCTGTTCGTCGAGCGCGGCATCCACGACGCCTTCGTCGCGCGGCTGGTGCAGGCCGCCAAGGCGCTGCGCGTGGGTCCGCCCGACGATGCGCGCTCGCAGGTGGCGCCGCTGTCGTCCTTCGTGCACCGCGACAAGGTCGAGGCCATGGTCAACATGGCGCGCGAGGACGGCGCCGAGGTGCTGGCCGGCGGCAGCCGCCCGGCCGACCCCGCGCTGGCCGATGGCGCCTACTACCTGCCCACCCTCATCGGCGGCGTGACGAACGATGCGCGCATCTGCCAGCAGGAGGTGTTCGGCCCGGTGCTGTGCGTGATGCCCTTCGACGGCGAGGAGGACCTCGTCGCGCAGGCCAACGACACTTTCTTCGGCCTGGCCGCGGGCGTGTGGACGCGCGACTTTCCCAAGGCCTGGCGCGTGGCGCGCGCGGTCGAGGCCGGCACGGTCTGGATCAACACCTACAAGACGCTCAGCGTGTCAGTGCCTTTCGGCGGCTTCAAGGAAAGCGGCTCGGGACGCGAGAAGGGCTTCTTCGGCATCCGCACCTATCAGGAAGCCAAGACCGTGATGGTGGGGCTCTGAGATGACGCAACGGACCCTGGGTTTCATCGGCCTCGGCGTGATGGGCGAGCCCATGTGCGCCAACCTCGCGGCGAAGAGCGGTGCGCGCGTGCTGTGCCATGACCTCGATGCCGCGCCGATGCGGCGGCTGGCCGAGCGCGGCGCCGTGCCGGCCGACTCGCTGCGCGCATTGGCGCACGAGGCCTCGGTGGTGTTCCTCTGCCTCGCGAGCGCGCAGGCGGCGGAGTCGGTGGTCGAGGCGCTGGCCGAGGCCTGGCAGGACGGAGAAGGCGGGGAGGGCGGCCGCACCGTGGTCGACATGGGCACCACCTCCGTGCTGGCCACGCGCCGCATGGCCGAGCGGCTCGCGCAGGCCGGCCATCGCTTCGTCGACGCACCGGTGGCGCGCATGCCCGCGGCCGCCATCGCGGGCACGCTGAGCATCATGGCCGGCGGCACGGCCGAGGACGTGAGCGCGCTGATGCCCCACTTCCGCTGCATGGGCAGCGACATCACGCATTGCGGCGGCACCGGCGCGGGCCAGGTGGTGAAGATCCTGCACAACACCGTGCTGTTCGAGGCCGTGCAGGCCCTGGCCGAGGCGATGGCCGTGGCGCGCGCGCATGGCGTGGACGGCGCGGTGCTGCTCGATGCCATCGAACTGGGCTCGGCCGACAGCCGCGCCGCGCGCGTGCAGGGCCGCGAGGCGCTGCTGCCGCGCCACTATCCCGAGGGCCGCTTCGCGACGCGCTATGCGCTCAAGGACGTGAGCCTCGCGCTCGAGCTCGCGCAGGCCGTGGGGCTCGAGGCCGCGATGGCGCGCGAGACCGCGTCGACGCTGCGGCGCACGATCGACGCGGGCTGGGGCGACCGCTACTACCCGGCGCTCTACGAGCTCGTGTCGGCCGCGCCGCCGCGCGACGCCGCGAACGACTGAAGTCTTTCTCTTCTTCTCCCGATTCATCACAACGCATGCCGCACCAGCGGCAGGAGACAGCCATGACCGCTTCCTTCCTCTTTCTTCTCTCGCGGCGCGCCGCCCTCGGCGGCCTGCTCGCGCTGGGCCTCGCCGCCTCCGCGGCCGCCGCGTTCCCCGACAAGCCCATCACGCTCGTCGTGCCCTTCCCCGCGGGCGGCGCCACCGATGCGATGGCGCGCTTCACCGCGACCCGGCTCTCGAAGGAGCTGGGCCAGCCCGTGGTGGTCGACAACCGCGGCGGTGCCGGCGGCGCGATCGCGGCCGAGGTGGCACTGGCCGCGCCGAAGGACGGCTACACGCTGTTCTTCACCACCACCGGCACGATGGCGATCAACCCCTTCATCTACCGCAAGCTCAAGTACAACCCGCTGACCGACTTCGAGCCCATCGGCAACGTGGCCTCGGCCTCGAACGTGCTGGTGGTGCATCCCTCGGTGAAGGCGAACACGGTGGCCGAACTGATCGCGCTGGCCAAGGCCAACCCCGGCAAGCTGACCTACGCCTCGGCCGGCATCGGCGCATCGAGCCACCTGTCGGGCGCGCTGTTCGAGAGCATGACCGGCACGCAGATGCTGCACGTGCCCTACAAGGGCTCCGCGCCCGCGCTGTCGGATTTCCTCGCGGGCCGCGTCGACATGATGTTCGACACCGCCTCGACCCATGCGCCCTACGTCAAGGCCGGCAAGATCCGCGCGCTGGCCGTGACCAGCCCGCGCAAGTCGCCCGCCTTCCCCGGCGTGCCCTCGATCGCCGAGGCCGGCGTGCCGGGCTACGACGTCTCGATCTGGTTCGGCGTGGCCGCGCCCGCGGGCGCGCCCAGGCCCGCGATCGACCGCCTCTCGGCCGCGCTCGAGAAGGCCTGGCAGGCCCCCGACATCAAGGCCGCGCTGGCCGAGGTGGGGGCCGATCCGCAGTACCTGGGGCCGGCCGAGTACAAGCGATTCATTGCGGCGGAGCACCAGAAGTGGGGGCGGATCGTGAAGGCGGCGGGGGCGGAGGGGCAGGATTGAGTGGAAGGCGTGAGCGCAGCTTCAATGGCGTCAAGGTCTTGCCTGACCCCGGCGACGTTGGAGGGACGATAGAACGTCGCGAGCATCCTTGACCTGGCAAGCTGCGATATCGGCCAGACCTTGGCTGGCGTCTTCGATCAACAGCAGATGGATGCGCTCATGCTCCAGCCGGTGATAGTGGTCGAGCCGCTGCGCGTCGATGAGGGCAACGTAGGGCTCGCCATTCCTGGTGAGAATCTTCTCGGCGCCGGCCCTGACTTCGTCGGCCAGCCTGGACAGGTTCGCCCTGGCTTGCGACAGCGGAATCACGTCACGGTCTGGGATGGCCATGGATGCATCCTCGAGATGGGAGGTGAAGGATTCTGCCCATTTCGCGCCAAGGCCTTCGTACCGTTGGGATCATCTCAACGACCGGCAAACCCATCCGTCGCCCGCAGCAAGCGATCGAGGATCCCGGGCTCCGAATACGCATGACCGGCCCCCTCGATCAGGTGGAACTCCGCCTCGGGCCAGGCCTTGTGCAGGGCCCAGGCGTAGCGCGCGGGGCAGGGCATGTCGTAGCGGCCGTGCACGATCACGCCCGGGATGCCGTGCAGCCGGTGCGCGTCGCGCAGCAGCTGGCCGTCCTCGAGCCAGGCGTCGTGCACGAAGTAGTGATTCTCCAGCCGTGCGAAGGCCAGCGCGAAATGGTCGTCGGCATGCGAGGCCGCGAGCGCTGGGCTGGGCAGCAGCGTGATGGTCTGGCCTTCCCAGACGCTCCAGGCGCGCGCGGCCTCGATCTGGGCCACCGGGTCGTCGCCGGTCAGCCGCTTGCGGTAGGCCGCGATCATGTCGCCGCGCTCGGCCTCGGGGATCGGGGCCTGGAACTGCTCCCAGCGGTCGGGGAACATCTCCGACACGCCGAACTGGTAGTACCAGTCGAGCTCGGCGCGCGTGACGGTGTAGATGCCGCGCAGCACCAGCTCGCTGACGCGCTCGGGGTGCTTCTGCGCATAGGCCAGTGCCAGCGTCGAACCCCACGAACCGCCGAACACCAGCCAGCGCTCGGCGCCCACCAGCGCGCGCAGGCGCTCGATGTCGGCCACCAGGTGCCAGGTGGTGTTGGCCTCGAGGCCCGCATGCGGCTGCGACAGGCCGCAGCCGCGCTGGTCGAACAGCAGCAGGTCGTAG
Source organism: Variovorax sp. 20P10.2.4 (assembly GCF_058244205.1). Lineage (NCBI taxonomy): Bacteria > Pseudomonadati > Pseudomonadota > Betaproteobacteria > Burkholderiales > Comamonadaceae > Variovorax > Variovorax sp. 20P10.2.4. Next base: position 3,206 of record NZ_JBZAYE010000053.1, on the reverse strand, counting down.
CGCGCGGGATCGAACAGCCGCCGGTGCTCGGGCGAGATGCCGCCGCCGGGGCCGCCGTGCAGGAACACCGCGGGCTTGGCGCCGGGCGTGCCCACGCGCTCGTAGCGGATGCGGTGGCCGTCGCCCACGTCGAGCATGCCGCTCTCGTAGGGTTCGATCGGGGGATAGAGCTGGCGCAGGGTGTCGGTCATTCGATGCTTCCTTCGGGGTTCATGCAAAGCCGCGCGCGAGCGCGCGTTCCACGTCGGCCACCAGCGCGAGCAGCGCTGGCGAGAGTTCGCGCACCACGCTCGCGAGCGATTCGCTGCTGGAGACGCTGAGGTTGAGCACATAGCCCGAGGCGCCCGGCGCTTCGTCGGGCTGCGCGGCGGGCAGGCGGATCGGCGCGGCGAGCGCCACCACCTCGGGCTGCCAGGCGGCGGCGCAGAAACCGCGCGCGTTCACGTTCGCGATGGCGGCCTCTATCTCCTCGCGCAGCGCCGGCCACTGCTCGCGCCGGCGCTGCTTGAACAGCGCATAGAGCGCCTTGCGCCGCGCCTCGCCGGCCGTGGCCAGCCAGGCGCGCCCGAGCGAGGTGAGCTCCATCGGCACGCGCTGGCCCGAGACCACGTTGCGCAGCGACACGCGGCGGTTGTAGCGGATCGACTCGAGATAGACCATCTCGTCGCGGTCGGGCGCGGCCAGGCCGACGTTGATGCGGCGCGACTCGGCCAGCGCGCGCATCTTCGGTGCGGCCAGCGACAGCACGCTGGAGCCCGAGCGCATCGCATGCGCGAGGCTCAGCACCGCGGGCGCGAGCCGGTAGGCGCGCTGGCCCGCATCGACCTGCAGCATGCCCGCGCCCACCAGCGTCTGCGTGAGGCGGCTCACGGTGGAGCGCGACAGGCCGGTGCGGTCGGCAAGCTCGGCATTGCCCAGCAGCTCGGAGCCCGGACGGAAGGCACGCAGGATTTCCACGCCGCGTTCCAGCGAACGGTTGGCCGGCGAGATGCCGGGCTTCTGCTCGAGCGAGGGGGTCATGCGGCTCATGCGGGCTCCATGCTGGCCTGGTTTCGATTCCATTGCTTGGAATTGGGGGAGTGTATGCGCAGGCCCTCGTGCCTATGCTTTTCCCCTATGGCGCGGGGAGCTTTTTCCGCCCGCGCCGACAAGGAGACAGCATGCAATTTCGAATCGACGGGCACGCGCGACGCGTGCTCATGAGCCTGGCAACCGGCCTGGCCCTCGCCTTGGCGATGGGCGGCGCGGCCGCGCAGGCCTTCCCCACGAAGCAACCGATCCGCCTCGTGGTGCCGTTCGCGGCCGGCGGCGGCACCGACGTGATCGCGCGCGTGCTTGGCGCGGGCATCGGCGCCGAACTGAAGCAGTCGGTGATCGTCGAGAACAAGCCCGGCGCCGGCACGATCATCGGCAGCGACTACGTCGCCAAGAGCGCACCCAATGGCTACACGCTGCTGATGGCGACCTTCGCGCACGCGGTCAACCCCAGCCTGCAGCCCAAGCTGCCCTACGACCAGGCCAAGGCCTTCGCACCATTGAGCCTGGTCGGCCGCTCGCCCAATGTGCTGGTGGTGCGCAGCGACCGCGACTTCCGCTCGGTGGCCGACCTGCTCGCGTTCGCGAAGGCGCATCCGGGCAAGCTCAGCTACGGGTCGTTCGGCAACGGCACCTCGGCGCACCTCGCGGGCGAGCTCTTCAAGCGGCTCGCGCAGGTCGACCTCACGCACGTGCCGTATCGCGGCTCGGCGCCGGCGCTGACCGACCTGCTCGGCGGCCAGATCGACCTGATGTTCACCACCGCCGCGAGCGTGGCGCCCTACATCGCGAGCGGCAAGCTGCGCGCGCTGGCCGTGACCTCGCCGCAGCGCTCGCCGGCCATGCCCTCGGTGCCCACGGTGGCCGAGAGCGGCGTGCCCGGCTACGTGGCCGAGAGCTGGTACGGGCTCTATGCGCCGGCCGGCACGCCCACCGAGGTGGTGGCGCGGCTCAACGCCGCGATCCGCAAGGCGGCGCACAGCGAGACCTTCAGCAAGCGCATCGCCGACGAGGGCATCGTGGTGATCGCCTCGCCGCCCGAGGAACTGACGCGCTACGTCGCCGCCGAGCAGGCCCGCTGGGGCCAGCTGGTGCGCGAGGCGCACATCCAGCTCGACTGAGCGAGCCCTCTTCCATTCTTCATCCCCTTGCCGACATGACCACTCCCACCTCATCCATCCAGCTTCGCACCGAGGACGGCGTTGCCATCCTCACGCTCGACCGCCCCGAGGTGCGCAACGCTGTCGACGACGCCATGCGTGGCGAACTCATGGCCGCGCTCGAGCGCGTGAACCGCGACGACAGCGTGCGCGCGCTGGTGCTCACCGGCGCGGGCAAGGCCTTCTGCGCGGGCGGCGACATCCGCGCGATGCAGCAGCGCATGCAGGCCCCGGCCGGCGAGATCGCCTACAACGGCTGGGCGCGGCAGCAGCGCACCCACCATGCGCTGAGTGCGCTGCACGACCTGCCCAAGCCCACCATCGCCGCGGTGAACGGTGCCTCGACCGGCCTGGGCACCGACCTCGCGATGGCCTGCGACTTCGTGATCGCCTCCGAGCCGCATGCCAGCTTCGCCTGGAACTACGTGCTGCGCGGGCTGATTCCCGATGGCGGCGGCATGTACTTCCTGCCGCGCCGCGTGGGCCTGGCGCGCGCCAAGGCGCTGATCTTCACGGGCCGCACCGTGCGCGCCAACGAGGCGATCGAGCTCGGCATCGCCGATCGCCTGAGCACGCCCGAGGCGCTGCTGGCCGACGCGACCGGCTGGGCGCGCGAACTCGGCGCGGGCTCGCGCACCGCGGTCGCGCTGGCCAAGGGCATCCTGAACCAGAGCTTCGAGCTGCAGGCCGAACAGGTCTTCGGCCTCGGCAGCCAGGCGCAGGCGATCTGCTACACCTCGAACGAGCACCGCGCTTCGGTCGAGGCCTTCCTCGCGAAGTCGGCGGCCAAGGAGGGCGCGCGATGAGCGATGCCATCTCCCCGATCTCCCGCCTGATCCGCCCGCGCAGCGTGGCGGTGATCGGCGCCTCGGCCGACCTCGCGAAGACCTCGGGCCGACCCGTCGCCTATCTGCAGAAGCATGGCTTCGCTGGCGCGGTCTATCCGGTGAACCCGAAGGCGGAGACGATTGCGGGCCTGCGCTGCTACCCCGACATCGGCGCGCTGCCCGA
>NZ_JBZAYE010000529.1:0-5158 GCF_058244205.1 Variovorax sp. 20P10.2.4 | reverse complement strand
CCGCGCATCGGCATCGGCATCGGCAAGACAGAGGAGGCTCCCATGTACCTGACCCAGTCCCTGCACAAGGGCCGCCGCGAGAAGGGCGAGGCCACCGCCATCGTCAGCGGCGCGCACCGCCTCGGCTTCGGCGAATTCACCGACCGCGTCGCGCGGCTCGGCGCCGCGCTGCAGCAGCTCGGCATGGCGCGCGGCGACCGCGTGGGCATGATGAGCCTCAACTCGCACCGCTTCGTCGAATACTTCTTCGGCACCTGGTGGGGCGGCGGCGTCGTCAATCCCGTCAACATCCGCTGGAACCCGAAGGAAGTCGCCTACTCGCTCGACGACTGCGACACCCGCATCCTGCTGGTGGACGACCTGTTCGCGCCGCTGGTCGGCGAGTTGCGCCGGCTCTCCACGTCGCTGCGCACCGTGGTCTATTGCGGCGAGCGCGAGGTGCCCGAGGGCATGATCGGCTACGAGGCGCTGCTGGCCGGCACCGCGGCCATCGACGACGCGCCGCACACCGGCGACGAGCTCGCGGCCGTGATGTACACCGGCGGCACCACCGGCCGGCCCAAGGGCGTGATGCTGAGCCATGGCAGCCTCTGCATCAATGCGCTGGCCACCGTCGCGGCCCTGCCGCGCGATGGGCACGAGGCGGTTTCGATCGTCGCCGCGCCGATGTTCCACGTCGCCGGCTGCGGCATCGCGATCCAGAACATGCTGCGGCTGGTGCCCATGCACGTGGTGCCGATGTTCGACGAGCTCGCGGTGCTCGATACCCTGCAGCAGGCGCGCGTCACCGAGATGTTCCTGGTGCCGACCATGATCAAGCGCGTGATCGAGCATCCGCGCTTCGGCGAATTCGACCTGTCGCGGCTGAAGCTGCTGTTCTACGGCGCTGCGCCCATCGATGCCGCGCTGCTCGACCAGGCCATGCGCGCGCTGCCGGCCACCGCCTTCGCGCAGGTCTACGGCATGACCGAGCTGTCGCCCGTGGTCACGGCGCTGCCGCCGCGCTGCCATCTGCCGGGCCCCGACCGCGACCGCCTGCTGCGTTCGGCCGGCACGCCGATCGCCATCGCCGAGGTGCGCATCGTCGACGGCGAGGACCGCGAGCTGCCCGCGGGCCAGGTCGGCGAGATCGTCGCGCGCGGGCCGATGGTGATGCAGGGCTACTGGAACAAGCCGGCCGAGACCGAGGCCGCGCTGCGCGGCGGCTGGATGCACACCGGCGACGGCGGCTACATGGACGCGCAGGGCTTCGTCTTCGTGGTCGATCGCATGAAGGACATGATCGTGAGCGGCGGCGAGAACGTCTACTCGGCCGAGGTCGAGAATGCCATCGCGCAGCTGCCGCAGGTGCTGATGTCGGCCGTGATCGGCGTGCCCGACGACCAATGGGGCGAACGCGTGCATGCCGTGATCGTGCGGCGCGAGGGCATGGCGCTCGAGGCCGAGGCCGTGATCGCGCACTGCCGCGCGCAGATCGCGAGCTACAAGTGCCCGCGCAGCGTGGAGTTCCGCGATGCGCTGCCGCTGTCGGCCGCGGGCAAGCTGCAGAAGTTCCAGCTGCGCGATCCCTACTGGGCCGGCAAGCAGCGCCGCGTGGGTTGAAGCCGCGCACAGAACATCAACGAAGAGACGAACGAGGACACGCCGAACATGACGATCGACTTTCGCCGCTCCTGGAGCGATGAGGACCTGGAGCGCTACCGCGACACCGTGGTGCGCTTCATCGAGGCCGAGATGGTTCCGCACGACGAGGAGGCGCGCAAGCGCGGCCACGTCGGCCACGAGATCTGGCGCAAGGCCGGCGTGCTCGGCCTGCTGTGCGCCGACATCCCCGAAGAATACGGCGGCGCCGGCGGCGACTTCCGCCACGAGGCCGTGTTCTACGAGGAAGCCGCGCGCCGCGGCCTCAGCGGCATGGCGACCTCGGTGCACAGCATCGTCGCGCACTACTTCCTCAACCACGGCACCGAGGCGCAGAAGCAGCACTACCTGCCGCGCATGGCGCGCGGCGAACTGGTCGGCGCGGTGGCCATGACCGAGCCCGGCGCCGGCTCCGACCTGCAGGGCGTGCGCACGCGCGCCGAGAAGAAGGACGGCGGCTACGTCATCAACGGTTCCAAGACCTTCATCACCAACGGCTTCCTCGCCGGCGTGGTGCTGGTGGTGGCCAAGACCGATCCCGCGCAGGCCGCCAAGGGCACCTCGATCCTGATCGTCGAGACCGAGGGCTGCGCGGGCTTCCGTGTCGGCCGCGTGCTCGACAAGATCGGCATGAAGGCGCAGGACACCTCCGAGCTCTTCTTCGACGACGTGCGCGTGGCGGCCGATGCCGTGCTCGGCGGCGTCGAGGGGCAGGGCTTCTTCCAGCTCATGGGCGACCTGCCCTACGAGCGGACCATCATCGGCGTCAGCGCGCTCGCCACCATGGAGGGCGCCTACCAGGCCACGCTCGACTACGTGCGCGACCGCAAGGCCTTCGGCAAGCCGATCGCCGAGTTCCAGAACACCAAGTTCAAGCTCGCCGAGATCGCGACCCAGATCAAGGTCGGCCGCGCCTTCATCGACCGCTGCGTCGAAGACCTCGTCGCCGGCAGGCTCGACACCGCCACCGCCTCGATGGCCAAGCTCTGGGGCTCGGAGGCGCAGGGCAGGGTGGTCGACGAATGCCTGCAGCTGTTCGGCGGCTATGGCTTCATGAACGAGTACATGGTGGCGCGCATGTATGCCGATGCACGGGTGCAGCGGATCTATGGCGGGACCAACGAGATCATGAAGGAGGTGATCTCGCGGGCGTTGTGAGCGGGCCTGACGGGCCCCCTAGAATCCGCGCCGGCCGTGGGCCGCGAGGAGAACAGGATGTTGCAGGGAGTGGGTGGGAAGCGTTGGGTGCGCGTGTGCGTGGTGGCCGCCGCCGGTGTGCTGGCGTGTGCGGGGAGTGGCGCCCAGACGTCCCTGCGCTCCGTGCCCGCAGCGGGTGCGGCGAGCGCACCGGGCATGGGCTATCAACTGGTGCAGCCCGCGGCGCCCATGATCCCGCTTCCGGCCGCGCAGGCCGCGGCGTCGAACTGCGAGCCCGGACCGGGAGGCTCGGTCACCGTCAAGATCGGGCACGTCGCGCCGATGACCGGTGTGCTGGCCCACCTGGGCCGCGACAACGAGAACGGCGCCATTCTGGCCGTCGAGGACCTGAACGCGCAGTGCCTGCTCATCGGCAGCAAGCGCGCCCAGTTCGAGCTCGTGGCCCGCGACGACGGCGGCGATCCGCAAACGGGCACCCGCGTGGCGCTGTCGCTGGTGGTCGCGGGCGTGAATGGCGTGGTCGGTCACCTGAATTCGGGCAGCACCATTCCGGCCGCAAAGATCTACCGCGATGCGGGCATCGTCCAGATCTCGCCGAGCGCCACCAATCCGCGCTACACGCGGCTGGGCTATGCCACGGCATTCCGCGTGATTGCGCACGACGAACGCCTCGGCAGGGTGCTGGGGCGCTATGCGGTCGAGGTGGCCAAGGGCCGGCGGATCGCGATCGTCGACGACCGCACGGCCTACGGCGGCGGCATCGCCGACGCCTTCGAGGCCGGCGTGCTGCAGGCCGGCGGCACCGTGCTGCGTCGCGATCGCGTGATGGACTACAGCACCGAGTTCGGCGAGCTGGTCGCGAAGCTGCGCGCGTCGAAACCCGATCTGGTCTTCTATGGCGGGATGGACGTGGTGGCCGGTCCGCTGCTGCGCCAGATCCGGCAAGCCGGCATGACGTCGATGTTCATGGGCGGCGACGGCATCTGCACCAACGGATTGCTGCGGCTCGCCGGCGCGGAAGCGGTGCTGAACACCGTGCTGTGCGGCGAGGGCGGCGGCATCGACGAGGAATACCTGCCGGCCCTGCGCGCGCTCAACGACCGGTTCACGCGGCGCTTCGGCATGCCGATGCAGCTCTACGCGCCCTATGTCTACGACGCCGTGCAGGTGATGGCGCAAGCCATGCAGAACGCGGGTTCGGCCGACCCGGCCAGGTACCTGCCGGCGCTCAAGGCGATCTCGTTCACCGGCGTGATGGGCGCGATCTCCTTCGATGAGCGGGGCGACCTGCGCGACGGGGCGATCACGCTCTATGCCTTCGGCAGCACGCGCCGCGTGCAGGTGGCGGTGCTGCACTGAGGCCGGATGGCGGCGCGGACTCCTAGGGCTGCACCCTGACGGTCATCAGCTCCGAGCTTTCGCGCAGCCCCGGCGCGCCGTCGGGCCCGGTCACTTCCATCTGGTAGCGCACGTAGTTCTTCACCTCCGGCGCGTACCAGGAGGTCCAGGAGGTCTTGCTGGCGCCCATGCCGGCGCCTGCGTCCGCCGTGCCGGTGTGGACCACCTTGAGCGTCTTGAACTTGCCGGCGCTGGTGCTCACGTCCTCCCAGCCCGTCACTTCCGCCGCCATCCGGAAGGTGGTGACGAGCGTGCTGCCGGGCACCGAGACCGCGTACTCGTAGTTCCACCGCTTGCCCGGAAAGAGCGGCCAGGCGAAGTTGATGCGCGTGCTGGGCTTGCCGTTGGCCATGTGCACGGTGTCGAGGTTCGTGCGGCTCGTCATCTCGAACGGCGCATTGAGCGTGGGCTGACCGTTGGTCGCGAAGGTCCTGGTCTCGACCTCCATGCGAACGTATTCGCCCATGAGGCCCACCACGGTGAACATGGATTCGCTCTTGGCGCGACCCGACCACTGGTCCGTGGTCCGGTACCGCCAGGTGTCGCCCGATGCCAGCTTGGGCGCTTCGACCGTCTGGCCCATCGACGGCGACGACACGGCCATGGCCGCGGCCAGCAGCATGCCGGCCGAATACGCTGCGAACATGAACTCCTCCTTGAAATACTGAAATCCCGCGCGCGAATTATCCGCGGCGCTCCCTACCGGATCACCCCCAGCCGCCGCGCGATCGCCACCGCCTGCGTCCTGCTCTTCGCATCGAGCTTCATGTTGATGTTGCGCAGGTGCGTGCGCACCGTGCTGTCCGACACGAACAGCTTCTCGGCCATCGCACCGTTCGAATAGCCCTCGGCCAGCAGCTGCAGCACGCGGATCTCCTTGCGCGTCAGCGGCTCGCTGGCCGCGAGGCCGTCGGTGCCCGCGGCGTCGGCGTTCTCCGCCTCGCCGCCATCGGGCAGGGCC
>NZ_JBZAYE010000528.1:0-5158 GCF_058244205.1 Variovorax sp. 20P10.2.4 | reverse complement strand
AACCTGCCTTCGCTGTCCACGACCGTCGGCGAGATGGCCGCGGCCCTCGAGCGCGTGGCCGGCCCGGCCGCGACCGCGTTGCTCGACCGCACACCCGAGCCGACGATCCGGCGCATCGTGAAGTCCTGGCCCGGCCGCTTCGACACGCCGCGCGCCCGCGCGCTCGGCCTGGGTTCGGACGACAGCTTCGACGCGGTGATCCGCGAGTACGTCCGTGAAAATCCCGACGCTGTAAAGCTTCCGGTTGCGGCATAGTCCGGGGCGCCTGACGCAATCCTGACCAATCCCCCGGAGACACCATGAAACTCGGCCACATCGCCGCCGCCTGCCTTTCGCTCGCCCTGGGCACCAGCGCCCTCGCGCAGCAACCCACCGTCCTGAAGATCGGCTACGCGACCTCGAAGGAGTCACACTACGGCGTCGGCTCGACCGTGTTCTGCGACGAGGTCGAGAAGGGCACGCAAGGCCGCTTCAAGTGCCAGCACTTCGCCAACTCGGCGCTGGGCGGCGAACGCGAGCAGATCGAGGCGATCCAGCTCGGCACGCAGGACCTGGTGAACACCTCGACCGGCCCGGTCGGCAACTTCGTGCCCGAGGTCAAGATCGTCGACATCCCGTTCCTGTTCCGCGACTACGCCCATGCGCGCAAGGTCATGGACGGCCCGATCGGCCAGGACATCCTGACCAAGTTCCCGAGCAAGGGCATCGTCGCGCTGGCCTGGACCGAGAACGGCTTCCGCCACATGACGAACAGCAAGCGCGACATCGTCAAGCCCGCCGACGCGGCCGGCCTGAAGATGCGCACGATGGAGAACAAGGTGCACATGGACGGCTACCGCACCTTCGGCATCCTGCCCACGCCGATGGCCTTCCCCGAGCTGTTCGGCGCGCTGCAGCAGGGCACGGTCGACGGCCAGGAGAACCCGATCCCGGTGATCCTGGCCTCGAAGTTCTCGCAGGTGCAGAAGCACCTGTCGCTGACCGGCCACGTCTACTCGCCCGCCCTGCTGCTGCTGTCGCCTAAGGTCTGGAACAAGCTCTCGGACGGCGACAAGAAGGTGTTCGTCGAGGCCGCGAAGAAGGCCGCCATCGCCCAGCGCAAGAAGGTCAACGACGACGAGAACAACGGCATCGCCCAGCTCGAGAAGGACGGCATGAAGGTCACGCGCACGGTCGACGGCGCGGCCTTCCGCGAGGCGCTCAAGCCCGCCTACGCAAGCTACGCCAAGGAATTCGGCGCGGACAACATCAAGAAGATCACGGACGTCCAGTAAGAAAGAGGCGGCGCCGCGCGGCGCCCCCGACGTTCGAGGAACGCGCCCGGCCCCGCCGGGCGCTTCGTTTTGAGACAGAACCGAGAACAACACACGTGCAAGCCTTCGAGCGCTATTTCCTCGCCGCCAACCGCTGGGCGCTGATCCTCCTGCTGGCCGCGATGTCGGTCATCATCTTCACCAACGTCGTGCTGCGCTACACCACCAGCCAGTCGATCGAGTGGGCCGAGGAGGTGTCGCGCCACATGATGATCTGGCTGACCTTCATCGGCGCCGGCCCGGTGCTGCGCTACGGCGGGCACATCGCGGTCGAGAACCTGCAGGACGCGCTGCCGCGCCAGGCCGCGATCGCGCTGCGCATCGTGGTCGCCTCGCTGCTGTTCGCCTTCTTCGGCTTCATGGTCTGGTACGGCTGGCTCTACATGGAACGCACCATGTTCCAGCTCACCGCGGTGACGCAGATCCCCTTCGCCTACATCTACAGCGCGATGCTGATCGGCGGCGTGCTGCTGATCGTGCACTGGCTGCTGGTGGTGCGCGACTACGTGATGAACCGCGAGTTCGCGTCCGACGCGCACTTCGACGCCAACGCCTCGGCGTCGCTGTAAGGAGAACGACCATGGATGCCAGCGTCGTTCTGATCGTCTCCGCCTGCGTGTTCCTCGCGATCGGCGTGCCCGTGGCCTTCGCGCTCGGGCTGTCCACCGCCACCACGCTGATCCTCGCCGAGAGCTATCCGCTGATGGTGCTCTTGAAGGAAACCTTCACCGGCATCGACAGCTTCCCGCTGATGGCGGTGCCCTTCTTCATCCTCGCGGCCGAGCTCATGAGCGGCGGTTCGCTGACCGAGGTGCTGCTGCGCTTCGCGGGCCAGTTCGTGGGCCACCGCCGCGGCGGCCTGGGCTACACCAACGTGGTCTCGCTGACCTTCTTCTCGGGCATCTCGGGCTCGGCCCTGGCCGACGCGGCGGGCCCGGGCTCGATGCTGATCAAGATGATGGACAAGGCCGGCTACGACCGCTCCTACGCGGCGGCGCTCACGGCCTCGACCGCGATCGTGGGGCCGATCATCCCGCCCTCGATCATCATGATCATCTATGCGCTGCAGGACGAGAGCGTGTCGGTCGGCACGCTGTTCGCGGCCGGCATCCTGCCGGGCATCCTGATCGCGGTGGCGATGTGCCTGGTCAACTACCACGTCTCGAAGAAGCGCAACTACAAGGGCGACGGCCAGACCCCGCCGCTGCGCGAGATCCTCGTCACGACCTGGAAGGCGATCCCCGCGATCCTGCTGCCGGTGGTGATCCTCGGCGGCATGCGCGCGGGCTGGTTCACGCCCACCGAGGCCTCGGTGGTGGCGGTGTTCTACGCGCTGGTGTGCGGCAAGTTCGTCTACCGCACGCTCGAGTGGAAGATGCTGCCCGACATCCTCTCGCGCTCGGCCCTGCTGTCGGCCTCGGTGCTGATCATCATCGGCCTGTCGGCCTCCTTCGCCTGGGTGCTGACCATCGAGGGCATCCCGCAGCAGATGGCCGAGTGGCTGATCGGCATGAACCTCTCGCCGTGGATGTTCCTGATCATCGTCAACGTGTTCCTGCTGCTGTTCGGCATCTTCATCGAGCCGCTGCCGGGCGTGATGGTGCTGGCGCCGATCCTCGCGCCGGTGGCGATCAAGCTCGGCGTCGATCCGGTGCACTTCGCGATGATCGTGATCTTCAACCTCACGCTGGGCATGATCACGCCGCCCGTGGGCGGGCTGCTGTTCGTGACCTGCAACGTGTCGAAGGTGCCGATGTCGGCGCTGGTGCGCGAGCTGGTGCCCTTCCTCTGGGCCCATGGCGCGGTGCTGCTGATCCTGACCTTCGTGCCCGCGCTCAGCACCTGGCTGCCGCACGTGCTCGGCTTCAAGTAGCGGGGCACGACCTGCATGCCCACTCGAAAGAAGCATGACGAGGAGTTCATCCGCGGGCTGGTCGACGAGGCGCTGAACCGCACGCCGACCGGCGGATTCCCCGCCCTGGAAAAACGCGAGGGCCTCAAGCCCGGCACGCTGTTCGACTGGGTGGCGAAGTACGGTCCGCCCCAGCCGGAGCGCCCCTTCGAGTCGCTGCACTTCTGGATCGGCAACGCCACGCAGGGCGAGGAGGCGTTCATGCGCTACTTCGACCACGCCGAAAACTACTGGGATCTCGAGGTGGAAGACATCGAGGCGGCGACCGGCGACGTGACCGGCTGCGGCTTCTGCATCGATGCCGGCATGAAGTTCCTCTACGACGAGGACCTGATGCAGGTCATCTGGTTTCCCGAACCCGTGCCGGTGCGCCGGATCATCGACGAGAGCACGATCGAGGCCGGCGCCGCGACCGAGCGGGTCGCGCTGGCCTGCGCCGAGCGCGGCATCGTGACCGCCAACGCGGGCTTCGTCTACGCCGATCCCGCCTGGCCGATCAACGATGCGGGCAAGACCTACAACGGCCTGCCGTACATCGGGCGCTTTCGCTCGAAGGAACGCCGCCGCTCCTGAAGCGTGGACCCCGGCCTTCTGCCGCGCGGCCTCCTAGGCCTCGCGCTGCAGGTACTGGCTCGGCGGCATGCCAAGCGTGCGGCGGAACATCGCGGCATAGGCGCTCGGGCTCTCGTAGCCGTGCGACAGCGCCAGCTCGAGGATCGAGGCGCCGGCGGCCAGCCGCGGCAGGCTCAGCAGCAGCCGCGCCTGCCGGCACCAGGCGCCGAAGTTCATGCCGGTCTCGCGCTGGGACAGGCGCGCCAGCGTGCGCGCGTTCATGTGCAGCCGCTTCGCCCAGGCCTCGAGCGAGGCCGGCAGCGCGGGATCGCGCACCAGTTCCTCGCACAGCGCCGCCAGGCGCGCATGGCGCGGCATCGGCACATGCAGCGAGAGCGCGGGAGCGCGCTCGATCTCGTCGAGGATCAGCTCCATCACGCGTTCGTCGCGCCCGCCGTGCGCATAGTCCAGCGGCAGCGCGATCGCGGCCACGATGAGCTCGCGCAGCAGCGCATCGACCGGGATCACGCGGCAGTCGGCGCCGAGGCCGGCGCGGGTGCCGGGCTCGACGAAGACGGTGCGCATGCGCACGTCGCCCGCCATGCGGATGCCGTGCACCATGCCGGGCGGGAGCCAGGCGCCGCGCCCCGGCGGCACCACCCAGCTGCCGGCCTCGGCGCTCACGATCATCACGCCCGAGATCGCATGGATCAGCTGGCCGCGCCGGTGGCTGTGCAGCGGAATGACCGCGTGGCCCTCGGCATCGGTCGCCAGCACCGCGACGGCGCGCGGCGTCGATTCGCCATGCTCGGGGCGCAGGTCGAATTCGGCGGGCGGCTGCAGCTTGTCCATTTCTCGACGATCCTTGTTCTTTCGTAGCGAGATCATCTTCGCACGGCTTCCTAGCATGGCCCGGCCTCGACACGAGGTTTCACAGAAAGGGCTATCGCATGCAATCCAATCCGCCGCCGGCCACGCCGGGAGGCCGCCGATGAACAAGGGCCGCCTCGGGCTTCTCACCGGCACCCACGCCGTCAACGATCTCTACCAGGGCCTGGTGCCCGCGCTGCTGCCGCTGATGGTGCTGGAGCGCGGCTACAGCTACACGGCCGTGAGCGGGCTGATGCTCGCGGCCACCGGGCTGTCGAGCGTGGTGCAGCCGCTGTTCGGCCTCTATGCCGACCGCCATCCGCGGCCCTGGCTGGTGCCGGTGGGCTTCCTGATCGCGGCGCTGGGGCTGGTGCTGGCGGGCCTGGGCTCGAACTACCTCTGGACCTGGCTCGCGACCGTGCTGTGCGGCCTCGGCATCGCGGCCTACCACCCGAGCGCCACCGTGGCCGCGCGCGCGGCCGGCGGCGCCTCGCAGAAGGCGATGAGCGTG
>NZ_JBZAYE010000527.1:0-5158 GCF_058244205.1 Variovorax sp. 20P10.2.4 | reverse complement strand
CGCCGGCGGCAGCGCCGACAAGCTCACGCGCCTGATCGCCGAGCGCCTGACCGAGCGCTGGGGCCAGTCGGTGGTGGTCGAGAACCTCGGCGGTGCCAGCGGCACCATCGGCGCCGCGCGCGTGGCCAAGTCGCCGGCCGACGGCTACACGCTGCTGCAGCAGGGCGAGGGCCTGACGCTCAACGGCATCCTGTTCGACCGCCTGCCCTACGACGGCCAGAAGGCCTTCACGCCGGTGATCAAGGCGGTGGTCAATCCGCAGATCCTGGTGGTCAATCCGAAGACCGGCATCGGCGACTTCCGCGCCTACCTCGCGCGCGCCAAGGCACGGCCGCACTCGATCAGCCTGGGGCTGCCGGGCAACGGCGGCATCGCCCACGTGGCGCACGAGATGATCGGCCAGGAGACCGGCGCGCAGGTCAACTACATCCCCTACTCGGGCGGCGGCCCGGCCACGCTCGACGTGCTCGCGGGCCATGTCGACGCCACGCTGATCACGCTGGCCGCCGTGACCGACCACGTGCGCGCCGGCAAGCTGCGCGCGCTCGCGGTCACCACCGACTACCGCTCGGGCGCGCTGCCCGAGGTGCCGACGATGGCCGAGGCCGGGCTGCCGGGCTTCGCGGTCGAGAGCTGGCAGGGCTACTTCGCGCCGGCCGGCACGCCGCCGGCCGTGGTCGCGAAGATCAACCGCGACATCCAGGCCGTGATCGCCGCGCCCGAGACGCGCGCCAAGCTCGAGGACATGGGCTTCAAGGTGACGGGCGGTTCGCCGGCCGACCTGGGGCGCACGCTGGCGGCGGAGCGGATCCGCTATGCGAAGACCATTCAGACGGCGGGGATCTCGCTGCGCTGAGATCCAAAGGACCGTTCACGCTGAGCCTGTCGAAGCGCCGCGCAAGGCTTCGACGGGCTCAGCCCGAACGGTTCGGTATCAGGCCGCCTGCAACCGCGCCTCGCCCTGCCACAGCGCGCCCGCATAGAACTCCGGCCCGAAGTCCGGCGCCACCTCGGCGCGCGTGCGCGCCTCGTGCAGCGGCAGGTCGGCCAGCACCAGGTCCTCGCTGATGCGGCGCACGATGGCCGGCACGTAGCCGCGCATGCCGGGCACGTCGCCCAGCGGCAGTCCGGTGCTCGCGAAGCCGCCCGGGTTGTAGACGTGGATGTCGCGCAGCCACGGCGCCGTGCCCGCCGTCTTCTCGACCAGCTCGAGGCCCGTGCCCAGGTAGGGCGCGGCCGCGAGCTCGTCGTCGCGCTCGTGCGCGGGCGCCTCGAAGCGATCGCGCCAGCGCAGCACCAGGTCGGCGATGCCGGTCAGCTCGGGGCGCTCGCTCAACTCGTGGCTGTAGCCGGTGCCGGCGATCGCGAAGTCGAAGTGGAAATGCTCGTCGTGCACATGGGCCACCAGCTGGTTGCCGTTCTGCGTGACGCCGCGCCACGGCGCGCCCAGGTGCAGGTGGAAGTTGGGAAAGGCCAGCACGCGCTGCACCGAGTCGGGCGGCGGCGTGGTGCCCAGGCGGCGGTAGCGCGCCGCATGGTGCCAGCGCGTGGCATCGGGCAGCGCGAAGTAGTTGTCGTACAGGCCCGGATAGCCGCGCACGCGCGCCACCGGCGTGGCCGCGAGATGGTCACGGCGCGCGAACAGGTGCACGGCGGCCGCGCCATGCTCGAGCGCCACCGCGGCTGCGTCGAAGGCCGAGGCCGCAGCGCCGATCACGGCCACGCGCTTGCCTTCGAGCGCCGCGAAATCGATCGCATGGCCGGTATGGGCCGCGAGCCCGCTGGCCACCGCGTTCGCGAGCAGCTCGGGCACGAAGGGCGCGCCGCTGCCGGCCACGCCGTTGGCGAAGATCAGCTTGCGCGCGGTCTCGATGCGCTCCTGGCCATCGACCTCGAGCCGCACACGGAAATGCGGCACCGCGCCCTGCCCCGCCGCCTCGAAGCCGACCAGACGCGTGCCATAACGCACCCCGGTGGCGGTGATGTGGCGGAACCAGTCGAGGTAGGCGGCCCAGTCGGTGCGCGGAATGCGGTCGAGCGCCGCATAGGCCTCGAGGCCGTGACGCGATTCGTACCAGGCCTGGAAGCCCAGCGCGCTCACCGAGCCTTCGGGGCCGACCAGGTTCTTGAGCGTGCGCAGCTTGTGCATGCGCGCGCGCGTGAGCCACACGCCAGCGCGCTGCGCATCGGGCGCGGCATCGATCACGCTGACTTCGGCGATGCCCGCGCGGCGCAGCGCGAAGGAGAGCGCGGCACCGCTCTGGCCGCCGCCGACGACGAGCACGTCGTGGTCGATGCCATCGTGGCGCGGCACCCAGTTGGCGGGCGCGGGGCCGAGCAGGCGCAGCGCCTCTTGGGCGAAGCGGTCGCGCGGGTCGTTCGGTTCGAGGGGCGTGGAGGGGTCGTTGCTCATGAGGTGATCGACAGGAGTGGCGCGGCGGATGCCGCGAAAAAAAAACGGGCCCCGAGGGGCCCGTTGAAACTGCATCGCCGTAGCGACCAGGAGACACTCACCCTCGAAGGCAAGAGCCCTCATTCTTCAAGAGAGCGCGGCCTTCGCGAAGCACGTAATCCGCATACGCTGATCCGTTTTTGTTCTTTGCCGCGCGGCATCGTCGCGCGATAGCCTGCGGGCACTCCCACCGAGTGCGCGCCCGGAAGGCGCATGCCCCCGCCAGAGACAAGCCTCTTCCCGTCGCCATGAACTTCCAGCAACTGCGATCCGTGCGCGAGACCGTGCGCTGCGGCTTCAACCTCAGCGAAGCCGCCGTGGTGCTCGAGGCCTCGCAGTCCGGCGTGAGCCGGCAGATCCGCGACCTCGAGAACGAGCTCGGCATCCTGCTGTTCAAGCGCTCGGGCAAGCGGCTCACCGGCCTCACCTCGCCCGGCGACCACCTGCTGCCGATCATCGAGCGCGTGCTCGACGACAGCCTGAACCTGCGCCAGGCCGGCCAGGATTTCCTGGCGCGCGAAGAAGGCCTGCTGTCGATCGCGGCCACGCATTCGCAGGCGCGCTATGCGCTGCCGGCCGCGGTGCAGGAGTTCCGGCTGCGCTTTCCCGGCGTGCGGCTGCACCTGCACCAGGGCACGCCGCGCCAGATCGCGCAGATGCTGCTCGACGGCGAGGTCGACGTGGGCATCGCCACCGAGTTGCCGCAGAACCATCCGCAGCTCGCGGCCATCTCCTGTCGCTGCTGGACGCACCTGGTGGTGGCGCCCGCGGGCCATCCGCTGCTGACCGAGGCGCCGCTCACCATCGAGAAGCTCGCGCGCCATCCGCTCATCACCTACGACAGCGGCCTCACGGGCCGATCGCGCATCGACGAGGCCTTCGCGCGCCATGGCCTCTCGCCCGACATCGTGCTGGCCGCGATGGATGCCGACGTGATCAAGACCTATGTGGAACTCGGCGTGGGCGTGGGCATCGTCGCCGACCTGGCCTACGACGCGGTGCGCGACCGGCGCCTGCGCGCGCTGGAAGCGGGCCACCTGTTCGGCGAGAACCGCACCCAGCTCGCGGTGCGTCGCGGCGGGCATCTGCGCGGCTACATCCATGCCTTCATCGATGCCTTCGCGCCCGGTATGGCGCGCGAGGCGATCGCGCGCGCCAGCGCGGAGGCGCCGCCCGACGACGCCTAGGCGCCTGGCTGCTGCGGCTCGCCCAGCGAGAGCATCAACCGGTTCGCCCAGTTGAAGAAGGCCGCGCCGTGGATCACGTCGGCGATCGCGAGGTCGTCGAGGCCCTGCGCGCGCAATGCCTCGATGTGCTCCGTGCCGAAGCTCGAAGGCGTGGACGACAGCGCCACCGAGGCCGCGACGATCGCGTCCCAGCGCTCGCCGAGCGCGGCCGTCGTGCCCTCGTCGAGCAGCCGCTGCACGTCATCCGAACGCTGCGAGAAATGCGTGGCGAAGCGCGCATGCACCGAGGCGCAGTAGATGCAGCCGTTGTGGCGCGAGGCCGCGGCCGCGGCCAGTTCGCGCTCGGCGCGCGGCAGGCCGGCCTCGGGGTTGTAGAAGATGTCCTTGTCGGTGCGCGTGCGCGCGCCGAGGATGTCGGGATCGCGCGCGAGCAGCCTGAAGTACGGCGACTTGGCGCGCGAAGCATCCACCAGGCCCGCGAAGTGGCGCTCGGTGAGCTCGGCTTCGGGCAGCGGCTCGAGCCAGGGCAGCCATTCGAGCTGCGCCTGCGTGAAGCGCGTGGGGTGCGCGTTGTCCGGATAGCTCAGGGTCGATTCAGTGGCCATGGCGTTCAGTCGACGGAAGTGATGGGATGGCGCGCCAGCGTGCGCAGGCCCGCGACGACGCGGATCTGGAACGCGAGGAAGGCCACGAGCTGCGACAGGGTCACGATGCCGGTGGACGACCAGCCGGCATCGAGCAAGGCCTGCAGCGCGGTGGGGCTGGCATCGCGCGGATGGAACACCAGCAGCTGTGCGTGCACGAGCGCGGCAGAGAGGCGCGGGCCCAGCGCTTCGCGGTTCGAATCGGCGACCGCGTAGGAAGGGCCTTCCTTATCCTCGGCGCTCAGCGGGCCCGCGGGATAGCGGCCGTACGGGCCCTTGGCGGCGGCGCGTTTCGCTTCGTCGGCGATCGCCTCGGCCAGGCCCGCGCGTGCGCGCTGCGCGGCCAGTTGCTGCGCATAGAAGCGCGCGACCTCGGGCTGCTCGTGCAGCGCGGTCACGAAGGCCGCGATGGCGAAGCGGTCCGCGATGTCGAACCCTTCGGGCACGGGCGGCGTGGGCGCTAACAGCGCGAGGTAACTCTGCTGCGCGTTGAGGCGCGCCTGTTCGCGCTGCGCGCGCAGCCGGTCGAGCGGATCGCCGGGCGCGATGCCGACCAGCTGGTCGATCACGTCGGCGACGGGAGGGGTGGTGGCGGTCATGAGGTCTGGAGGGAAGGAAGGTCGGTGGGTGCCGCAGCCGTGTCGCGCTGCCAGCCTAGCGCCGGCGCGACCTCGGTGGCGACGAGTTCGATCGAGCGCAGGATCGCCGCATGCGGTGGATCGACCGAGTGCACCTGGCACACGAGGTCGGTGACGCGCGCGAGCGTGCTGTCGGCGGAGAGCGAGGCGATCACGTCCTCGGGCGTTCCCACGTGCACGTCGTAGGCCGCGATCAGTCGCTCGAGCGGGGCCTCGGGACCCGCGCGGTCCGCGAGA
>NZ_JBZAYE010000526.1:0-5175 GCF_058244205.1 Variovorax sp. 20P10.2.4 | reverse complement strand
CCACCCAGCCGCCGCCCACGGCCGCGAGGGTGGCGACGGCCGCGAAGGCCAGCGCCATGCCCGCGAGCATCGGCAGGCCGTGCGAGCGGAACGGGCGGTCGGCGCGCGCGAACACGAAGGGCAGCACCGGCAGGATGCAGGGGCTCAGGATGGTGAGCACCCCGCCGAGGTAGGCAACGAAGAGAACGAGCATGGTGGCGCTCCTGGTTGGGTCGTGGATGAATCGATGGGAAGGGGCGTGCGCATCCCGCGCGGCCTCGCGTCGCGGGGCCGCCGTAGGGTGTCGCCGTGGTGGGTTGGGTTCGCTCAGTCGCCCGGCGCGGGCCGCGTGCCCAGCAGCAGGCTGGCCTCGAGCCCGCCCTCGGGCCGGTTGGCCAGCCGCAGCTGCGCGCCCATCGCGGTCGCGAGCTGCTGGGCGATCGCCAGGCCCAGGCCGGTGCCGCCGGTGTCGCGGTTGCGCGAGCTCTCGACGCGGTAGAAGGGCTTGAGCACCGCGTCGAGTTCGTCGGCAGGGATGCCCGGGCCGTTGTCGACCACCGCGATGCGCAGCTGGCCGCCCGCGACCTCGGGCTGCACGCGCACGCTGACCTCGGTGCCGAACTTGAGCGCGTTGTCGATCAGGTTGGCGAGGATGCGGCGCAGCGCGTTGGGCCGGGTCACGATCGGCGTGCCGGCGCGGCCCTCGAGCCGCACCGGCTGGCCGGCGTCCTCGTAGTCGGCGAGCATGCTCTGGACCAGCGCATCGGCATCCACGCGCAGCGGCGGCTCGGTCGCGCCGTGCAGCGTGCGCGCATAGGTCACGCCCTCGCGCACCAGCGACTTCATCGCGTCGAGGTCCTGGCGGAACTTGTCGCGGTCGGGCGTGGCGTCCATCAGCTCGGTGCGCAGCCGCATGCGCGTGATCGGCGTCTGCAGGTCGTGCGAGATCGCGGCCAGGATCTCGACGCGCTCCGACATGTAGCCCGAGATGCGCTGCTGCATCGCATTGAAGGCGCGCGCGGCATGGGCCACCTCGCTCGGGCCGTGCTCGTCGAGCGGCCGGCCCTTGAGGTCGGGACCGAGCTCGTCGGCCGCGCTCGCCAGCTGCGCCAGCGGCCGCGTGACCAGCCGCACCGCGGCCCAGGCGCACAGCGCGAGCACCAGCAGCTGGATCGCCATGCCCCACATCAGCCAGGGCGACATCGGCATGTCGACCCGGCGCGCATGCACGATCAGCGCCGAGCCGTCGTGCAGCCGCACCTGGATCTCCAGGCCGCCGACGGGGTTGCCCACCTCGCCGATCTTCACGATCTCGAACGGGCGCATGGCCTCCATGATGGCCTCGCCGAACTGGCGCAGCGAGGCCGAGGCCGGCGCGTTGCCACCGGCCTCGCCGCCGAGCGTGAAGTGGTAGTTGCGCCGCTCCAGCCGCGCCAGCCAGTCGGCGCGCTCGCCGGCCGGCAGGCGGTCGAGCAGTGCCACCGAGCTCGCGATGTCGCGCTCGATGCCGATCATCATCAGCTCGCGCATCGCGAGGCCGCGCTCGTAGTTGATCGCGCCGAAGGTCAGGGCCTGCGCGATCGCGAGGCCGACCACGATGATCAGCGTGACGCGCGCGAACAGCGAGCGCGGGACCAGCCGGCGCAGCCCGCGGCGGACGGGTGCGGCCTGGTTGGCGGCGGGGCTGGCGGGGGTGGACATGGACGCCTTTATAGACGGGTGGACGAAGGCGCCGGCATCGGCCGGCGCGCCGCGGCTCAGACCAGGCGCAGCGTCACGTCGATGTTGCCGCGCGTGGCCTTCGAGTACGGGCAGGTCTGGTGCGCCGCATCGACCAGGCCCTGGGCCACCTCGCGGTCCAGGCCCGGGATGCTCACGTCGAGCCGGGCCTGCAGGAAGTAGCCGCCCGTGCCGGTGCCGAGGTCGACCTCGGCGTTCACGCTCAGGTCGGCCGGCAGCGCGATCTTCTGCTTGGCGGCCGCCAGACCCATCGCGCCGATGAAGCAGGCCGACCAGCCGGCCGCGAACAGCTGCTCGGGATTGGTGCCCTGGCCGGCGGAGCCGGGCGAGGACAGCTGGATGTCGAGCCGGCCGTCGCTGCTGCGCGCGCTGCCGTCGCGGCCGCCGGAGGTGGTGTGGGTCTTGCCGGTGTAGAGGACCTTGTCGATCTGGCTCATGGTGGTTCCTTGGATGGATGAAGAAGAGGTTGTTCGTCGAACGGAACGGATTCTTGGGCCGCGGCCACCCCCGCGGCGCGCCTTGCGTATGCCTGTGTATCCGCGCGAAAAACGCACACAGTACGTTTCACGTCCCCGGGCGCGGCCAGCCGCCAGTGCAACGGCATGTGGCGCTTCGCCGCGCCGGATACTTGGGCATACAAAAGCCGCTCTCGCGCGCCGGCCGGCGGCTACATTGCGCTGCACGACAACCCAGAGACCGCGCCATGAACACCAGGCCCTCCGACCACATCCTCATCGTCGACGACGACCGGGAGATCCGCGAACTGCTGAGCACCTACCTGGTGAAGAACGGCCTGCGCGTGGTGGCGGTGCCGACCGGGCGCCACATGCGCGCGGCGCTCGAGGACTCGGGGCCCTTCGACCTGATCATCCTCGACCTGATGCTGCCGGGCGAAGACGGCCTGACCCTGTGCCGCGACCTGCGCACCGGCAAGTACAAGGCCACGCCGATCCTGATGCTGACCGCGCGCAGCGAGGAGGCCGACCGCATCCTCGGCCTGGAGATGGGCGCCGACGACTACCTGGCCAAGCCCTTCTCGGCGCGCGAGCTGCTCGCGCGCATCCGCTCGGTGATGCGCCGCACCCGCATGCTGCCGCCCAACATGGGCTCGGCCGAGGCCGCGCGCAAGCTGGTGTTCGGCGAATGGCAGGTCGACACCGTGGAGCGCCACCTGCTCGACGAGAGCGGCACCATGGTCGCGCTCAGCGGCGCCGAGTACCGGCTGCTGCGCGTGTTCCTCGACCATCCGCAGAAGGTGCTGAGCCGCGACCAGCTGCTGAGCCTGACCCAGGGCCGCGAGGCCGAGCTGTTCGAGCGCTCGATCGACCTGCTGGTGAGCCGGCTGCGCCAGCGCCTGCGCGACGATGCGCGCGAGCCGCGCTACCTGAAGACGGTGCGCAGCGAAGGCTATGTGCTGGCCGCGGCGGTCGAGGCGCGCGACTAGGCGTCTTTTCGCTTCGAAGGACCCGTCGCCGAACGGGTCGAGATGCATTGGCAGTTCGTCGGCTGGCGGACTTCGTGCGCGAAGCCGCCCGCGAGGAACAGCAGGGCGAACCAGAGCTTCTTCATCTCAGGAAGCCGGTGCGGGTTCGGCCAGCAGCGCCTGGATCTTCTTCTCGGTGGCGCCGTAGCTGCCCTCGCCGAAGTGCGAATAGACGATGCGGCCCTGCTTGTCGATCAGGTAGACGGCCGGCCAGTACTGGTTGCGGAAGGCCTTCCAGGTGCCGTAGCCGTTGTCCTGCGCCACCGCGTGGCGGATCTGCAGGCGCTGGATCGCGTCCTTCACGTTCTGCGTCGACTTCTCGTAGGCGAACTCGGGCGTGTGCACGCCGACCACGACCAGCCCCTGGTCCTTGTACTTCGCGTCCCAGTCCTTGACGTAGGGCAGGTGGTTCAGGCAGTTGATGCAGGTGTAGGTCCAGAAGTCGACCAGCACCACCTTGCCGCGCAGCGCCGCCATGTCCAGCGGCGGCGAGTTGAGCCAGGTGTCGATGTTGGTGAAGGCCGGCGCGGGCGCGGCCTGCGCGGCGGGGATGTCGCCGCCGCCGGGCGGCGCGGCGAGGGTGACGAAAGCCACCGAGGCGGCAATGGCGGCGGCGATGGCGAGCGGTGCGGCGGGGAGGCGCATGGCGGTTCCTTCGGGTGAGAAAGAGGCGGTGGAAGAATCGATGCGGCGATTCTTCGACGCCCGCCACCGCTGCCGCGCGCGCTGCGTATGCCTGTGTATCCGTGGGGCGCAAGCCGCACAGTACGTTGCACGCTGCTAGCTGTTGAGCGTGAATCCCGTCTGCTTCACCACCGCCTGCCAGCGCGCGATCTCGTCGTTCAGGTGCTTCGCGAAGGCCTGGCTGCCGCGCGGCATCGGGTCGATGAAGGCATCGGCCAGCCGGGTCTTGACCTCGGGCAGGTCGAGCACCTTGGCGAGCGCGGCGTTCAGGCGCTGCTGCACCTCGGCGGGCGTCTTCGCGGGCACCATGAGGCCGTACCAGACGCTGCCGACGATGCCGGGCGCGCTCTCGGCGAAGGTCTGCACCTGCGGCAGCTTGGGATCGCGCGCCGTGCTCGCGATGGCGAGCACCTTGAGCCGCTTGGCCTCGATGTGCGGCATGCAGGCCGGCACCGAGTTGATCACCATCGGCACCTGGCCGCCGATGGCATCGGTCAGCGCCAGCGCGCCGCCCTTGTAGGGCACGTGCACCAGCTCCATCCCGGTCTTGAGCTTGAGCAGCTCGTAGAGCAGGTGCGGCGCCGAGCCCTGGCCCGGCGTGCCGACGCCGTACTGGCGCACCTGCTCGCGCGGCAGCGCCAGCAGCTCCTTGAGCGAGTTGGCGGGGAACGACGGATGCGCCACCAGCAGCTGGGGCGAGGAGCCGATCAGCGTGAGCGGCGCGAAGTCCCGGGTCGAATCGAAGGGCAGCCGTGGCTGCACCGCCGCGTTGGTGGCGTGCGCGGCATCGGCGATCAGCAGCGTGTAGCCGTCGGCCGCGCTCTTGGCCACGGCGTCGGTGCCGATCATGGCGGAGGCGCCGGCCTTGTTGTCGACGATGACGTTCCAGCCGCTGGACTCGGTCAGCTTCTGCGCCACCAGGCGCCCGACCACGTCGGAGCCGCCACCGGGCGCATAGGGCACGACCAAGCGGATCGGGCGGCTCGGGTACTCGCTGGCGAAGGCGGGGCGGCCGAGCGACAGGGCCGCGGCCGAGAGGGTGGTGGCGACGAAGTCGCGGCGGGACAGGGTGGGCATGGTGGATCTCCTGGAAGGGGGCGGCTCAGCGGAGCAGGGTGTCGGCGGCGCGGCGGAAGCCGGCGATGGCGGCGTCGACGGCGGCGGTGTCGATGTGGCGGTGCGTCACGAGGCGCAGCCGGTGGCTGCCCCAAGCGCGCACCAGCACGCCGTGCTCGCGCAGCGCGCGGGTCCATGCCGCGCTGTCGGGGCCGCTCGCGGGCAGGTCGGCG
>NZ_JBZAYE010000525.1:0-5188 GCF_058244205.1 Variovorax sp. 20P10.2.4 | reverse complement strand
CTCCAGAGGCCGTCGGCACCGATCACCGCCTCGCCCTCCCAGGCGCGCGCGTCGCTGCTCGACACGCACACGAGCTCGTCGCTGAGCTCCACGCGCTCGATCTGCGCGGCGGTCACGAGCGCGCCGGTGCCGCGCGCACGCACGGCCTCGAGCAGCAGCCCATGCAGGTCGGCGCGGTGGATGCAGAGGTAGGGGGCGCCGTAGCGTTCACGCATGGCGGCGCCGAGCGCGAGCCGACCGATCTCGCTGCCGCTGCCGGCGCTGCGCACCACCAGCGCTTCGGGCTGCGCGGCGACCCGTGCGAGGGAGTTTTCGAGGCCGAGCCGTGCGAGTCGCCGCGTGACGTTGGGGCCGAGCTGCACGCCGGCGCCGATGTCGCCGAAGGCGGCAGCCTGCTCGAACACGTCGACGCGATGGCCACCGCCGGCCAGCGCCAATGCGGTGGCCAGCCCCCCGATGCCGCCGCCGGCGACGAGGATGTGCGCGGGCATTGGCCTCAGCGCGCGGAAGACGAAGAGGCGGAGGAGGAAGCCGAGGTCTGGGGGGATTTGGGACCGCAGCTGTTGCAGCTGTCGCACGAGCCGCAGCCCGAGGTCTTGGCGAGCGAGGCCGCCAGTTGCTCGGCGCGCTCGGCATCGACGAGGCCGGCGCGCTGCGTGCCGGTGGCGACCTTGCGCGCGGCGCTGCGCCGCCAGCCCGCGGGCATCCAGCGCCAGACCGCGTAGAACGCGGCGCTCGCGACGATCAATCCGACGATCAGTTCTTGTGCCATGGAAGCTAGCCTTTCAGGGACGGTTTTACCCCGCCCCGAGAGCCACCGCAACGTGGTAGGTGATGAAGCACGCGATGTAGGCCAGCGCGAACAGGTAGCCCGCCATGATCCACACGTACTTCCACTGGCCGGTCTCGCGCTTGACCGTGGCCAGGGTCGAGATGCATTGCGGCGCGAACACGTACCAGACCAGCAGCGACAGCGCGGTCGCCAGCGACCAGCTGCCGGCGATCAGCGGCTCGAGCGCGCCGGCCACGTCGTCGCCGGTGGCCGAGAGCGCGTAGACCGTGCCCAGCGCGCCCACCGCGACTTCGCGCGCGGCCATGCCCGGCACCAGCGCGATCGAGATCTGCCAGTTGAAGCCGATGGGCGCGAAGATGTGCTCGAGGCCGCGGCCGATCATGCCGGCCAGGCTGTACTGGATCGCCGGTCCGGTCGCGCCCTCGGGCGGCGACGGGAAGGTCGAGAGGAACCACAGCAGGATGGTCAGCGTGAGGATGATCGTGCCCACGCGCTGGATGAAGATCCACGCACGCTCGTACAGGCCCAGCAGCAGGTTGCGCGGATTGGGCCAGCGGTAGGCCGGCAGTTCCATCATCAGCGAGGAGCGCTGCGTGTTGTCGCGGAAGCGCTTCATCACCCAGGCCACCAGCATCGCCGAGACGATGCCGAAGACGTAGAGCGCGAACAGCACCACGCCCTGCAGGTTGAACACGCCGGCCACGGTGCGCGCCGGGATGAAGGCCGCGATCAGCAGCGCATAGACCGGCAGCCGCGCCGAACAGGTCATCAGCGGCGCGATCATGATGGTGGTGATGCGGTCGCGCCAGTTGCTGATGGTGCGCGTGGCCATCACGCCCGGGATGGCGCAGGCGAAGCTCGACAGCAGCGGGATGAACGAGCGGCCCGACAGTCCCACGGTGCCCATCACGCGGTCGAGCAGGAAGGCCGCGCGCGGCAGGTAGCCGGAATCCTCGAGCGCCAGGATGAACAGGAACAGGATCAGGATCTGCGGCAGGAAGACGATCACGCCGCCCACGCCCGCGATCACGCCGTCGACCAGCAGGCTCTGCAGCATGCCCTCGGGCATGTGGGCCTTGAGCAGCTCGCCCAGGCCCTCGGTGGCGGCCTTGATGGCGTCCATCGGCACGTTGGCCCAGCTGAACACGGCCTGGAACATCAGGAACATGGTGACCGCGAGCACCAGCATGCCCCAGACCGGGTGCATCACGATGCGGTCGATGCGGTCGCTGGTGACCAGGCTGCTCGCGGGCTCCTTCACCGCCAGGCCGAGGATGCGGCGCACCTCGCGCTGGGTGGCGAGCACGTCGTCGAGGCCGGGCGCATGCCACGGCTGCGGCGTGGCCGCGGCCACCGGGGTGTCGAGCACGGCCAGCAATTCCTTCGCGCCACCGGACTGCACGCCCACGGTCTCGATCACCGGCAGGCCGAGTTCGCGCGACAGCACGGCCGTGTCGACCGCGATGCCCTGCTTGCGCGCCATGTCGGTCATGTTGAGCGCGACCACCATCGGCAGGCCGAGCTTCTTGGCGTCGAGCACCAGGCGCAGGTTCAGGCGCAGGTTGGTGGCGTCGGTCACGCAGACCAGCAGGTCGGGCAGCGCCTCCTGGCTCTGGCCGGTGACGACGTCGCGCGTGACGGCCTCGTCGGCCGACAGCGCGTTGAGGCTGTAGGCACCGGGCAGGTCGAGCACGAACACGCGCCGGCCCGCGGGCGTGCGCAAGCTGCCTTCCTTGCGCTCGACGGTCACGCCCGCGTAGTTGGCGACCTTCTGGCGGCTGCCGGTCAGCAGGTTGAACAGCGCGGTCTTGCCGCAGTTGGGATTGCCCAGCAGCGCGATGCGGTTGGGCTGGCCGGTGGCGGCGAAACCGCCCGGGCCCTGGATCACGGCCTCAACCATGGCGCGCACCTCCGGCCACCTCGGCGCCCGGCGCCACGTGGATCAACGCGGCCTCGTGGCGACGCAGCGCGAAGGTGGTGTGGCCCAGCCGCACCGCGATCGGCTCGCGGCCCGGCATGCCGCTGGCGACGATGCGCACCGACTCGCCCGGCACGAAGCCGATCTCGGTCAGGCGCAGCACCAGCTCGCGGTCTTCCGCGCCTTCGGGCCGGGCGACGTCGAGCACGGTGGCCCACTGATGATCGGGAAGCTGGTCGAGGCGCAGGCCCGCGGAGGCCGGCGCAGTGGCCGCCTGGGCGGCGATGTTGTTGGTTTGCACGGTGGGAGTGCGCTCGGAACCCCGGGAGCGCCAGTTAGCAAAACCAGGATGCTATCAATTCTCAATCGCGTAAACCTGACCAAGACCCCACAAATCCGACGATCGCGCCCCGCGCCGGTGCGTTTCGACCCCGGTGGAACCGGGGATCGAGGGTCAGTTCAGGCCGAGCATGCCGCGCAGCTTCGACAGATCTTCGGCCAGCGTGTTGACCCGGCCGGCCAGCAGCTTGCGGTCGCGCTCGCTGAGCTTCGAATAGGTTTCGAAGCCGCCGTCGGGCGTGCGGTACTTGGCGAGCGTGTCGAACACCACCTTGAAGTTGGCGTCGGCCTTGTCCGAGAAGGCCTTGTTCTCCTTCACCACCAGCGGGCGCAGCAGCTCGACGATCTTGAAGGCGCCCTCGAAGTTGGACTGGAAGTCCCACAGGTCGGTGTGGCTGTAGCGGTTCTCCTCGCCCGAGATCTTGGTGGCCGCGACCTCCTCCATCAGCACGGCGGCGCCGCCCACCACCTTCTCGGGCGGGAAGGTCAGCGCGCCCAGGCGTTTCTGCAGCTCGAGCACGTCGGCCAGCAGCTTGTCGGCCACGGGGTTCAGTTCCTTCGTGCTCTTCTGCACCCACAGGCCGTACTCGATGCGGTGGAAGCCGCCGAAGGCCGGGTCCTTCTCGGCCTTCTCGTGGTCGTCGGCGCGCGAGTCGATGGACTTGTCGAGGTCGTTGAACAGCTCGGCCACCGGCTCGATGCGCTCGTAGCTCGTGCGCGTCGGCGCGTACAGCTTCTTCGCCTTCTCGATGTCACCGGCCTTCACCGCGGCGGTGAAGGCACGGGTGTCCGCGGCCAGCTTGCGCACGTTCTCGGCGACGTAGATCTTGTAGTCGGAGATCGGGCCGACCAGCTCGAGCGGCGACACGGCCGCCTGCGCACCGGCGGCGTAGAGGCCGGCGATGCCTGCGAGGAAGGTGGCGAGGAAGCGACGGCGGAACTGCACGGTCATGGATCTCCTTGGTTCTGAGGGTGGTGAAAAAACTTTGGGGGGGCGCGCGGCGCGCTCAGGCGGCCATCAGGCCGCGCCCGAGCCAGTCGGCCTCGTCGCGCACGCCCGGCAGCGTGAAGAAGAAGCCGCCGCCGATGGGCTTGATGTATTCCTCGAGCGGCTCGCCGTCGAGGCGCGTCTGCACGGCGATGAAGCCGTCCTCGAGGTTGGCCTGGTAGCAGATGAACAAGAGGCCCATCTCGAGCTGGCCCGACTTGGTGACGCCGTTCGAATAGTTGAAGGGCCGCCGCAGCATCAGGTTCTTGTCCGAAGCCCTGGTGCGCGGATTGGCCAGGCGGATGTGCGCGTCGAGCGGCGTGGTCTTGCCCTCGGGGTCCTTCGCGTAGTCGGGCACGTCGTGCTCGGTCCTGCCGCCGTCCATCGGCGCGCCCGTGGGCTTGAGCCGGCCCATGATGGCCTCCTGCTCCTGCAGCGGCGTGCGGTCCCAGCGCTCGACGAAGTTGCGGATGATGCGCACCGCCTGGTAGCTGCCGCCCACGGCCCAGGCCGGCTCGTCGCCGCCGGCCGGCACCCAGACGATGCGGTCCATCAGCGTGTCGTCGGCCGAATCGGGATTGGCCGAGCCATCGCGAAAACCGAGGAAGTTGCGCGCGCTCTCGGCCGGCTTGCCGGGCACGGCCGGAATCGGCGGCACGGTGCCCTCCTGCTTCCAGTGCAGCACCAGCAGGTCGGGCGTGTTCTTGATGATGTCGCGCAGCGCGTGGATGTTGGTGTCGGGCGTGTTGGCGCAGAACTGGATCGACAGGTCGCCATGGCACAGCGCGGCATCGAGCGCGTCGTTCGGATGGCGCTGCATCTGGTTCAGCCGCCTGGGCTTCTTCGACGCGAGGCCGAAGCGCTCGTCGAACAGCGAGGTGCCGACCGAGACGGTGACGGTGAGCCCGTCGGGCTGCACCACCGGCCCGAGGATGCCGGAGCCCGCGGGCGGCAGCTTGGGGTCGGGGTCAGTCTGCGGGCCGCCCTGCGTGAGGAAGGCGATGCGCTCGGTCAGCGTGCGGAACAGGCGCTCGAGGTCGGCGCGGTTCTCGGCCAGCACGAAGAAGGAGGCGATCATGCCGGCCGTCGGCCGCGGCGTGACGATGCCGGCCTGGTGCCGGCCGCGGAAGGGCACGCGGTCCTGCGTGTG
>NZ_JBZAYE010000524.1:0-5256 GCF_058244205.1 Variovorax sp. 20P10.2.4 | reverse complement strand
CACGATGCAGCCGCCGAGGCTGGCCGCGGCCAGCGCGCCGGCCAGGCAACGGATGTGGAATGTCATGAAAGCTTCTCCTCTTTTCTTCTGCGGCTGCGCACGGCGCACGCGCCCACGCGCCCCGAAGTGCGCGCGGGCGCATGCCGGCGTCAGAACGCGTGGCGGATGCCGAAGTCGTAGCCGGTCGAGGACTTGGGCAGGCCGGTGTAGCCCACGCCCGTGGTGCCATAGCCGGTGGTGCTGGCGGCCGTGAGGCTGCCGGTGTAGGCCGCGTCGTTGCGGTTGCTCACGCGCGCGATGGTGGCGTAGAGCGCGGTGCGCTTCGACAGGTTGTGCACGTAGCCCAGCGCGAGCTTGTTGACGCGCGGGTCCTCGCCGAAGATGCCGGCGGCGCCCTCGTTGTAGCGCACCGTCGAGTACGAGGCGCGGATCAGGCCCGGGCCCACCGGCACGGTGGCGCCGATCAGGTAGCCCTTGTAGCTGTCGTGCGTGTTGGCCAGGCCGGTGTCGAACTTGTTCTGCACGTTCGAGATCTCGCCGAACAGCTTGACCGGGCCGAAGTCGTACGAGGCGCCGAGGTTGACGGTCTGCACCTTGCGCGTGAGCGTGGTGGTGTCGACCGCCACGTTCTGGCCCGCGGCCAGCGCGATGTCGAGCGGCCCGTTGGCATAGCCGAAGCGCCCGCCGACGTAGCGGCCCGCGCTGCTGCTGCTGGTGGTGCCGGTGACGTCGGTGCTGCGCACGTTCTCGTTCAGGCTGTACTGCACCTGGCCGTAGAAGCCGCCGAGGTTGGGCGGTAGGAAGTACGCGACCATGTTGCTGGCGCGCGTGTAGTTGCTGTTGCCGATGCCCGTGCTGGCGCTCACGGTGCTGATGACGTTGGTGCCCGAGCCGTTGGTGCCGAAGGGATCGAACACGGTGTCGTTCCAGAAGGTGGCCGTGTAGTCGCGGCCCAGCCGCACTTCGCCGAAGCCGCCCGACAGGCTGACGGTGGAGCGCCGGTTGAAGTTGGCGATGCCGGTCGCGCCGTCGTCGTTGGTGATCGGCGCCTCGAGCCAGAAGCTCGCAGCCAGTCCGCCGCCCAGGTCCTCGGTGCCCCTGAAGCCGATGCGGCTGGAGTTGTAGCCCGAGTTGGCCAGGCTCCATTGGCTCTGCTTGCTGGTGATGCCGGTGATCGCATTGCGCGAGGTGGCCGACTGGTAGCTCACGCCGGCGTCGATGACGCCGAACAGGGTGACGGACGATTGGGCGCAGGCCAGGCCGGTGACGGTCAGCGCGGCCAGGGCCGTGAGGGATTTCTTCATTCAGGTTTCTCCGGTTTCGGCGCTCTTCATCGAGCGGCCGGAACGGATGCTCTCGTCCAAATTCGGAGGAATCTGGTGCATGGGGGC
Organism: Variovorax sp. 20P10.2.4; assembly: GCF_058244205.1. NCBI lineage: Bacteria > Pseudomonadati > Pseudomonadota > Betaproteobacteria > Burkholderiales > Comamonadaceae > Variovorax > Variovorax sp. 20P10.2.4. The sequence continues at coordinate 3,865 of NZ_JBZAYE010000524.1, read as the reverse complement.
GAATGTTGTTTTTGCGCGCAATCGATGCGCGAACACCCCAATGCCGTCCTTACCAAAAGTCTCCCAAAAGCCGCGCGATGCTTTAGGGCCTGTTGACGCTATGCAAGGGGTCGCGAAGCTCGCCAGAGCCCGCCCATCAAGGCGCGCGACGACGCGTGTGCGTCCGCACACGCTAGGAGCGCAACGCCGAGGGGCGGGCTCTGGCGAGCTTCCCTTCGGGTTGCCCCGCAAAGGGGCCGTCTGCGGCGTTGCCCGCGCTTGCAAGGCATCAGCCTTGCTGCGCACGGGCGCCTTGCATCCAGCCCCTTTGCGGGGCAACGCGACCCCTTGCATAGCGTCAACAGGCCCTAACTCGAAGGAGCCACCATGACCATCGCATTGCAAAGCACCCTCGCCGCCTCGCTCGGCGTGCAACAGCTCGCGAACGCATTCAGCCCCGCGTTCGACCACCTGCGCATTCTTCGCAACCTGATCATCCCGATGCCCGAGGGATGCGCGGTGCGCACCGCGCGCATCGACGCGGTGGTGGTCTGCGAGACCGGCGTCTACCTGTTCGAGATCAAGGCCTGGCGCAACGCCTTCGTCTACCGCAAGAAATCGGACCAGGCACCGCCGCGCTGGTTCCTGCGGCTGCAGGGCTGCAACCGCGCGCGCGAGGTGAAGGACCCGGCCTGGCAGGGCGGGCGCAAGACCACGCAGCTGCGCAGCCTGCTGCCCGACGACCTGCGGCTGCAGTACTTCGTGCTGCTGCCCTGCGAGGGCGTGGCGCTCGAGGGCGTGATGCCCGCGGCCGTCATCACGCAGCAGGACCTGCCCTACATCGCGCGGCTGGTGCGCAACAACGGCCGCACCGCGCGCAGCTATCCGCTGCTCGATGCGCAGGCGGTCGAACGCACGGTGCAGCGGCTGCTCGAGGTGCAGGGCGAACTGAGCCTCGAGGACCACCTGCGCAACTGCCGCGCCTGCGGCGAGCCCGGCGCGCGGGCCCCGATGGCGGCCCCGGCCTGGCCGACCGCCAACGCCATCGGGCTGCAATAAAGGAGAGAAAGTGAACTCGGCGCGGCGTCCCAAATTTCTCCGACATTGGACGAAACCATGCGCCGATGAACTCTCCGAAGTCCCTCGCGGGCCTGGCGCTGCTCGCTGCGCTGATCGCACCTTCCACCCGGGCCGCCGAGCCCTTCGCCGTGCAGGACATCCGCCTCGAAGGCCTGCAGCGCGTGGAGGCGGGCACCGTCTTCGCGACCCTCGGCCTGCGCGCCGGTGACACCTACAGCGACGAACGCGGCAGCGAGGCCATCCGCGCGCTGTTCGCGCTGGGCCTGTTCAAGGACGTGCGCATCGACGTCACCCGCCGCGTGCTGGTGGTGATCGTCGAGGAGCGCCCGACCATCGCCGATGTCGACTTCGTCGGCACCAAGGAATTCGACAAGGCCGCGCTGCAGAAGGCGCTGCGCGAGGTGGGGCTGGCCGAGGGCCGGCCCTACGACAAGGCGCTGGCCGACCGCGCCGAGCAGGAGCTCAAGCGCCAGTACCTGGGCCGCGGCCTCTATAACGCGCAGGTGGTCACCACCGCCACGCCGAGCGAACGCAACCGCGTGAACCTGAGCTTCGGCGTGACCGAGGGCGAGCCCGCGCGCATCCGCTCGGTGCACGTCGTGGGCAGCCGGGCCTTCAGCGAGAGCACGCTGCTCGACCTGTTCGACCAGGACAGCGGCGGCTGGCTCAGCTGGTACACCAAGTCGAACCAGTACTCGCGCAGCAAGCTCAACGCCGACCTCGAGACGCTGAAGAGCTACTACGTCACGCGCGGCTACCTCGAGTTCCGCGTCGACTCGACCCAGGTCGCGATCTCGCCCGACCGCGAGGACCTCACGGTCACGATCAACATCAGCGAGGGCGAGAAGTTCACGGTGGCGGGCGTGAAGCTCGCGGGCGACTACCTGGGCCGCGACGACGAATTCAAGACGCTGGTCACCATCAAGCCGGGCCAGCCCTACAACGGCGAACAGGTCACGGCGACCACCAAGGCCTTCACCGACTACTTCGGCACCTTCGGCTACGCCTTCGCGCGCGTGCAGGCCGAGCCCGAGATCGACCGCGCCAACAACCGCGTGACGATGGTGCTGAAGGCCGAGCCCTCGCGCCGCGCCTATGTGCGGCGCATCCACATCGGTGGCAACGCGCGCACGCGCGACGAGGTGATCCGCCGCGAGTTCCGCCAGTACGAAGGCGCCTGGTACGACGGCAACAAGATCAAGCTGTCGCGCGACCGCGTGGACCGGCTGGGCTTCTTCACCGAGGTGAACGTCGAGACGCAGGAGATCCCCGGCTCGCCCGACCAGGTCGACATCGCGGTGACGGTGGCCGAGAAGCCCACCGGCTCGCTGCAGCTCGGCGCCGGCTATTCGTCGACCGACAAGATCTCGCTGAGCTTCGGCATCACGCAGGAGAACGTGTTCGGCAGCGGCAACTACCTGGGCCTGCAGGTCAACACCAGCTCGTACAACCGCACGATCTCGCTGACCGCCACCGATCCCTACTTCACCAAGGACGGGATCTCGCGCACCGTCAACCTGTTCCACACCACCACGCGGCCCTACTACGAGGCCGACGGCAACTACAAGCTCGCGAGCGACGGCGGCTCGGTGCGCTTCGGCATCCCGGTGGGCGAGCTCGACCGCATCTACCTGGGCATCGGCGTCGAGCGCTATGCGTTCACGCCCGGCAGCAACGGCACCTACACGCTGGTCGATGGCTCCTACGTCTACACCGGCACGCCGCAGGCCTACCTCGACTACTTCCAGTGCACCGGCACGGCACCGAGCGTGAGCTGCGCCAACCGCAGCATGGTGGCGTTTCCGGCCACGCTGGGCTGGTCGCGCGACGACCGCGACAGCGCGCTGATCCCGACCCAGGGCCGGCTGCAGAGCGCGAACCTCGAGGTGGGCGTGGGCGGCGCGCTGCGCTACCTCAAGAGCAACTACCAGTACCAGCAGTACTTCCCGCTGTCGAAGCAGTACACGCTGGCGCTCAACGGCGAGCTCGGCTATGCGCGCGCGCTCGGCGACGCGGCCTTTCCGATCTTCAAGAACTTCTACGCGGGCGGGCTGGGCTCGATCCGCGGCTTCGAGCAGAACTCGCTGGGGCCGGTCGATGCCGTGTCGGGCGGCTCGCTGGGCGGCACGCGCAAGGCGATCTTCAACCTCGAGTTCAGCACGCCGTTCCCGGGCGCGGGCAACGACCGTTCGCTGCGGCTGTACACCTTCCTCGACGCGGGCAACGTCTTCGCGAGCCGCACGGCCAGCATGAGCGATGCGCAATGGAAGGCGCAGAACAAGCTGCGCGCCTCGGCCGGCCTGGGCATCAGCTGGATCTCGCCGCTCGGGCCGCTGCGCCTGGCCTACGCGGTGCCGCTGCTCTACCAGAAGGAGGACACGGCCAACGGCATCGCGGCCGACCGCACGCAGCGGCTGCAGTTCCAGATCGGCACCTCGTTCTGAACGCCATGGCCCGCATCCTGCTGGCGGAAGACGCCCGGCACAGCAGCGCCGCCGTGCTGCACGGCCTGCTGCACGATGCCGGCCACGAGGTCGAGCAGATCGCCGACGGCGCGGCCGCGCTCGAGCGCATCCTGCATGCGCCGCCCGCGCTCACGCTGCTCGAGGTGGCGCTGCCGCGCATCGATGGCCTGCGGGTGCTGGAGGCGGTGCGCTCGCTGAGCGACCATCCGATCATCATGCTGACGGCGCGCACGCGCGAGGCCGACCGGCTGCTCGGGCTCGACCTCGGGGCCGACGACTACGTCTGCAAGCCCTTCTCCCCGCGCGAGGTGGTGGCACGCGTGAACACGGTGCTGCGCCGC
>NZ_JBZAYE010000523.1:0-5265 GCF_058244205.1 Variovorax sp. 20P10.2.4 | reverse complement strand
GACGCACAGCGCTTCGCGCCGGGCCGCGACATCCAGGCCGACTGGTGGACGCTGTTCGGCTCGCCACGCCTCGACGCACTGATCGCGCGCGCGCTCGCGCGCAGCCCCACGCTCGAGGCCGCGCAGGCCGCGCTGCGCGCGGCGCAGGAGAACGTCTACGCGCAGCGCGGCTTCTTCTTTCCCACGGTCGGCATCGGCTATTCGCCCGCGCGCACCAAGATCGCGGGCAACCTCGGCGGCAACTCGCCGGGCGTGCAGGGCAACGGCAGCGTGATCTCCACCTATCAAGGCACGCCGGCCAGCGAAGGCGGCAGCGCGCCCTTCAACGCGCCGGTGATCTACAACTTCCACACCGCGCAGCTCACGGTCGGCTATGCGCCCGACATCTTCGGCGGCCAGCGGCGGCAGCTCGAGAGCCTCGAGGCGCAGGCGCGGATGCAGCACTACCAGCTTGAGGCGGCGCGCCTCACGCTGGCCTCGAACCTGGTGGCTGCATCGATCCAGGAGGCGCTGCTGCGCCGGCAGCTCGCGATCGCCGAGGGCATCGTCGAGGCCAACGAACAGGCGGTGGCGCTGGTGCAGCGCCAGCTGCGGGCCGGCTACGCGGCGCGGCAGGACCTGGCGCAGCAGGAACTCGCGCTCGCGCAGGCACGCCAGCAGCTGCCGCCGCTGCGCAAGCAGCGCGAGCAGACGCACAACCTGCTGCGCGCGCTGGCCGGCGACGGCCCCGACGAGGACCTCGCGATCGACTTCGACCTCGACGCGCTGGTGCTGCCGCGCGAGCTGCCGCTGGCCCTGCCCTCGCGCCTGGTCGAGCAGCGGCCCGACATCCGCGCCGCCGAGGAGCAGCTGCATGCCGCCAGCGCGCAGGTCGGCGTGGCGGTGGCCGACCGGCTGCCGCAGTTCTCCATCGATGCGAGCTGGGGCGGCGCGGCCAGCCGGCTCGGCGAGATGTTCCTGAAGTCGGGGCGCTTCTTCAGCCTGGCGGGCAATGTCGGGCAGACCCTGTTCGACGGCGGCACGCTCGAGCATCGCCAGCGCGCGGCCGAGGAAGGGCTGCGCCAGGCCGATGCGCAGTACCGCGCGACCGTGATCGCGGCGCTGCAGAACGTGGCCGACACGCTGCAGTCGATCCAGGCCAACGCGCAATCGCTGCAGGACGCGGCGCTGGCCGAGGAGAAGGCCCGCACCGGGCTGGAGCTGGTGCGCCGCCAGCTGCGGCTCGGCGACGTCAACCGCCTCGCGCTGCTCAATGCGCAGCAGGCCCACGACCAGGCGATGCTCGTGCGCGTGCAGGCGCAGGCCGCGCGCCTGGGCGACAGCGCCGCGCTGTTCCAGGCCTCGGGCGGTGGCTGGTGGCAGCGCGCGCCGACCTCGTGAGCGCGCCGCCGCTGGTCGACAATGGCGGCCCCTCTGCCCACGCGTCCCGCCGCCTCGCACCGCGATGCTCCTGCTGCTGATCGAAGACGATCCCGTGATCTCGCGGGAACTGCAACTGCGCTGGCGCCAGCGCGGCTGGGTGGTGCGCGGCTGCGGCGACCTCGCCGAGGCCGACCGCGCGCTGGCCGAGCGCGACGTGCAGGACTTCGAGCTCATCGTGCTCGACCTCAACCTGCCCGACGGCGACGGCCTGGACTGGCTGCGGCGACTGCGCCAGCGCGACCGCCTCACGCCCGCGCTGATCCTGACCGCGCGCAGCCGCGTGGCCGACCGCGTGCTGGGCCTGCAGGGCGGTGCCGACGACTACCTGGTCAAGCCCTTCGCGCCCGAGGAGCTCGATGCGCGCATCGAGGTGCTCGGCCGCCGCGCCCAGGTGGCGCGCGGCGACCACCTGCACTACGGCCGGCTGACCTGGCGCGGCGACCTGGGCCGGGCCTACGTGGACGACCGCGTGCTCGAGCTGGCGCCGCGCGAATTCGAGGTGCTGGGCCTGCTGATGCAGCGCGCGCCGCGGCTGGTCGCCAAGCGCGCGCTGGTCAATGCGCTGGCCGAACGCAACATCGAGCTCGGCGACAGCGCCTCGGAGATCTACGTCTCGCGCCTGCGCCGCAAGCTGGTCGACGCGGGCGTGCAGGTGCGCACGGTGCGCGGCTTCGGCTACATGCTGGTGCTCGACGCGGCCGCTCCCGGCGCGCAGGAGGTTTGATGGAAGCGATGCCGCCACAACCGCCGCGCCGCATCCGCTGGCTGCGCCGCGAACTGCTGCTGCGCCTGATGCTGCCGCTGCTCACGATGATGGCGCTGGCCGGCGGCTTCGGCCTGCACTACACGCACGCGGTGATCGAACGCGTGTTCGATCGCTGGCTGCTCGATGCCGCGCGCTCGAGCATCGCGCTGCTGCGCTACGACGACCGGGGCATCGCGGCGATCGACATGTCGCCGCAGCTCAAGGCCATGCTGCTGTTCGACGAGATCGACCAGAACTGGTTCAGCGTCACGCAGTCCGACCGCCTGCTCGCCGGGCAGCCCGGCCTGCCCGACGGCGGCACCGCGCGCGTGCACTACCGCCGCGGCGAAGCCTTCGATGCCGAGTACCTGGGCCAGCCGGTGCGCGTGGTGCGCGTCGAGCTGACGCGGGCCGGCGCCGCGCCGGTCACGATGCTGATGGGCGAGACGCTGACCAAGCGCCATCGCGCCGAGCAGGAACTCTGGGTGCTGCTGTGGCCCGTCGTCGCGCTGGTCGTGGCTGCCGCGCTGGCCATCGCGATCGCGGTGCGCCGCACGGTGCGGCCGCTGCAGGCCATCGCCACGCGCTGGAACGAGCGCTCGCATGCCTCGCTCGATCCCATCGGCGTGGACGAAGTGCCGCGCGAGCTGCAGGCCTTCGCGAGTTCGCACAACGAGCTGCTCGCGCGCATCCGGACCATGCTGGCGCGCGAGCGGCAGTTCGCCGCAACGGCGGCGCACCAGCTGCGCACCTCGCTGACCGGCCTGCAGCTCGGGCTGGCGCGTGCCAGCGAGGCGCCCGATCCGCAGGCGATGCGGCGCATCGTCGACGAGCTCGGCGGCTCGATCCAGCGCTCGGGCCGGCTGGTGCAGCAGCTGCTGACCTTCGGCGCCCTCGACCCCGAGGCGCGCGCCGACCTCGACCGGCGCCGCATCGACCTCGTCGCGCTGGCGCAGGACGTGGGCGCCACGCACATCGAGCAGGCCTCGGCGCGCACGATCGAGCTGGAACTCGCGGCGCCCGAGCGGCCGGTGTGCGTCGCGGTGCAGCCCGAGCTGATCGCCGACGCGCTGAGCAACCTGCTCGACAACGCGATCCGCTACACGCCGCCGGGCGGACGCGTGCTGGTGGAGTTCGAGAGCGATCCACCCGCGCTGCGCGTGAGCGACTCGGGACCGGGCATTCCCGAGGACGAGCGCGAGGCCGTGCTCGAGCGCTTCGTGCGCGGCCGCGACGCGACCGGCGACGGCAGCGGCCTGGGGCTGGCGATCGTGCGCGACATCGCGGCGATGCACGGCGCCACGGTCGCGCTGTCGGACAGCGCATGGGGCGGCCTCACGGTCACGTTGCGCTTTCCGGCCGCAAACTGACAGACAGGCGCGGACTCAGGGCTCGCGGCCGCAGGCGATGTCGGGCGCGCCGCGCTCTTCCTCGGGCAGCACGATGCCCCAGCGCATGCGCACGCTGCGCTCGGGACCCTCGCCGGCCCAGGGCAACTCGATCGCACCGCCGCAGTCCACGGTCTTCAGCATCGGCTGCAGCGACGGCCCTTCGGAGCGGAAGGCCGGCGTGTCCAGCACCAGCACCATGCCGCCCTCGCGCGCCAGCGTGCCCGGCGCGAGCCAGGGCGAGGTGCGCTCGTCGCCGTCGATCAGCAGCCGCACCGACGGATCCATGCGCAGCGCGACGGCGCCCGCGAACCAGGTGTCGCCGACCAGCAGCCGCAGCGGACGCTCGCCCCGGTGCACGCGCCAGGTCGCCTCGACCGCCTCCGCGATCCGCTGCGTCGGCAGGTTGGCGCGCGTGACGTGGCCCAGGCGCGTGCTCCACACGCCATCGATCCAGGCGTAGCTCCATGCGGCCGCGACATGCAGCACGGCCGCCGCGGCCAGCATCGCGCGCCAGCGGCGGCGGCTCCAGCGTTCCGCATCGAGCCAGGGCAGCGAGGCGGCCAGCCACAGGCCGGCCGGCAGGAAGAAGGTGGTGAGCCAGGCCGGCACCAGCCGCGAATGCAGCAGCGCCGAGGCCGCCAGCACCAGCGCGGTGGGACCGAGGGTGGCCCACGCGAGGAAGCGCCGGTCGAAGGCTGCAGGCATCGGGGTCGCAGGCGCGGCCGCCTCGCGCCGCTGCGCGATCCAGGCCCAGCCGACGAACAGCAGCATCGGCGACAGCCGCGCGAGCTGCACCAGCAGCACGCGCAGCGGCCGCGGCAGCAGATGCCGCCCGCCCGCGCCATGGACCGCATGCACCGACTGGCGCGCATAGACCACCGTGGTGTCGCCATGCTGCAGCACCCACCACAGGTGCGGCGACAGCAGCAGCAGCGCGAGGCCGGTGGCCAGCAGCAGGTCGCGCCGCACGCGCGCATCGCGCCACAGGCCCTGGCGGACCACGAAGCCCAGGCCCACGGCGAACTGCACCGCGGCGCTGTACTTGGTGAGCATCGACAGGGCCGCGAACAGCCCGAGCCAGACCCAGTCGGCGCGTCCGCTTCCGGCCGGCCGCAGCACGCGCCACAGCATCCACCAGTAGCCCGCGAGCGGCAGCAGCTGCACCGTGTTGTGGTTGTAGACCACCGCGCGCTGCACGTGGTAGGTGACCAGCGTGCCCAGCAGCAGCGCGAAGGCGGCGCGTGCCGGCGTCATCATCTCGCGCGACCAGCGCCACAGCAGGTAGAGCGCGCCGACGCCGCAGCCCACGCCGGCCACGTAGGTCAGCCACGGCTGCCGGCCGAGCAGCGCCACCGGCAGGCTCAGCAGCCAGCTCGGCAGCGGCGGATGCTTGTAGTAGCCCCACTGCAGGCTGCCGCTCCAGAACAGCTCCTCCACGTTGTCCCAGGGCGGCGTGACATCGAGCGCCACCATCGGCCAGGCCCACGCCAGCACCAGCGCGACGAGCAGCGCGGGCACCCAGCGCTCGATCGGCTCGCGGGCCGTGGCGGCGGTGGGAAGAAAGCGGCCCGGCACGGGCGTCGATCCAGAGGTCATGGGCGGGATTTATAGGGACCGCACCCCACCGCCGCCTGACTTCGGGCGTGTCGCCCGGCCCTCACGACGCGTCGGCGGGCGCCGGCCGCGAGAGCAGCTCCAGCGGCGCGC
>NZ_JBZAYE010000522.1:0-5274 GCF_058244205.1 Variovorax sp. 20P10.2.4 | reverse complement strand
GAACTGCGCGCGGCCAAGCGCGACCTCGGCCGGCTGGTCACGCTCGAGGCCGGCAAGGTGCCGTCCGAGGGCGCGGGCGAGGTGCAGGAAATGATCGACATCTGCGACTTCGCGGTCGGTCTCTCGCGCCAGCTCTACGGCCTCACGCTGGCCACCGAGCGCGCCGAGCACCGGATGATGGAAACCTGGCATCCGCTGGGCGTGTGCGGCGTGATCTCGGCCTTCAACTTCCCGGTCGCGGTGTGGTCGTGGAACGCGGCGCTGGCGCTGGTGTGCGGCGACCCGGTGGTGTGGAAGCCGTCCGAGAAGACGCCGCTGACCGCGCTCGCGGTGCATGCGATCGCGGCGCGCGCCATCGAGCGCTTCGGTACCGACGCGCCCGAGGGCCTGCTCGGCCTGCTGCTGGGCCAGCGCGACATCGGCGAGCTGCTGGTCGACGACCACCGCGTGGCGGTGCTGTCGGCCACCGGTTCCACCGCGATGGGCCGCCAGGTCGGTCCCAAGCTCGCGGCCCGCTTCGCACGCGCCATCCTCGAACTCGGCGGCAACAACGCGGCCATCGTCACGCCTTCGGCCGACCTCGATCTCACGCTGCGCGCGATCGCCTTCGCGGCCATGGGCACGGCGGGCCAGCGCTGCACCACGCTGCGCCGGCTGTTCGTGCACGAGAGCGTGTACGACAAGCTGGTGCCGCGCCTGATCAAGGTGTATGGCGGCGTGAAGGTCGGCGATCCGCGCGAGGCCGGCACGCTGGTCGGTCCGCTGATCGACCGCGCGGCCTTCGAGGGCATGCAGAAGGCGCTCGACGAGAGCCGCGATGCCGGCGCGATCGTGCATGGCGGCGGCCGCGTCGACGGTATCGGCGGTGCCGAGGCCTACTACGCGCGCCCGGCGCTGGTCGAGCTCAAGGCGCATGCCGGCGCGGTGCTGCGCGAGACCTTCGCGCCGATCCTCTATGTGGTGCGCTATGCCTCGCTCGACGAGGCGATCGAGCAGCACAACGCGGTGGGCGCGGGCCTGTCGTCGTCGATCTTCACGCTCGACATGCGCGAGGCCGAGCGCTTCCTCTCGTGCGCCGGTTCCGACTGCGGCATCGCCAACGTCAACATCGGCCCGAGCGGCGCCGAGATCGGCGGTGCCTTCGGCGGCGAGAAGGAAACCGGTGGCGGCCGCGAGGCCGGCTCCGACAGCTGGAAGGCCTACATGCGCCGCGCGACCAACACCATCAACTATTCGACGGCGCTGCCTCTCGCACAGGGCGTGACCTTCGATATCGGCGACTGATTTCCCGTGACGCAGGCTTTGGCCGCGGCGGCGCATGAGCGTCGCCGCGGGCGGATGCCTGCGCGAGCGCCAGACCCATCACCACAACGACGAGGAGACGACGACATGAACTTCATTCCATCCCTGCACCCGCTCAAGGCCGCGGCCGCCACGCTGCTGCTGGCCCTGGCCGCCACGGCCGGCGCGCAGCAACCGGCGCCCGCGGGCACGCTCGAGAAGATCGCCGCCAGCGGCAAGGCGGTGCTCGGCGTGCGCGAGGCCTCGCCGCCCATGGCCTACATGCTGGGCGCGGGCGAGAAGTACGTGGGCTACCACGTGGAGCTGTGCGAGCGCGTGCTCAAGGACATCGCGCCGGCCGCGAAGCTCGAGTACATGGCGGTCACGGCGCAGAACACCATCCCGCTGGTGCAGAACGGCACGCTCGACATCGGCTGCGGCCCCACCACCAACAACCTCGCGCGCCAGCAGCAGGTGGCCTTCGCGCTCACCACCTACGTGAGCGAGGTGCGCATGGCCACGCGCGTCGACTCGGGCATCACCACGCTCGACCAGCTCGCGGGCCGCACCGTGTCGGCCTCGACCGGCACGACGGCGGTGCAGCTGCTGCGCAAGCGCGAGCGCAGCAACAACGTGAGCATCAACACCATGCTCGGCAAGGACCACCTCGAGAGCTTCCTGCTGATGGAGTCGGGCCGCGCCGATGCCTTCGTGCTCGACGACAACCTGCTGGCCGGGATCATCGCGAACTCGAAGAACCCGACGGCCTACCGCATCGTCGGCGAGCCGCTGGGCTCGGAGCCGATCGCGCTGCTGTTCCGCAAGGACGACCCGGCCTTCAAGGCGGCGGTCGATGGCGCGCTGCGCCGCCTCATGAAGAGCGGCGAGCTCGAGCGCATCTACACCAAGTGGTTCGTAGCGCCGATCCCGCCGAAGAACACCAGCCTGAACCTGCCGATGAGCGCGATGCTCAAGCAGCTGGTGCTCGAGCCCAACGACAAGCCGCTGGAGAGCTACGCCAAGTGAGTCCCGCTACCGCCGCATCTTCTTCCTCCTCGAACTTCGTGCCGGCGCAGCGCGTGCGCGCGCTCGGCGTGTCGGAGATCCTGCGCATCACCGACCATGCCAATGCGCTCAAGCGCGCGGGCCGCCCGGTGATCGTGCTGGGCGCGGGCGAGCCCGACTTCGACACGCCCGACAACGTGCGCGAGGCCGCGGTGCGCGCCATCGGGCGCGGCGACACGCGCTACACGGTGCTCGACGGCAGCCCGGCGATGAAGGCGGCGGTGCAGCTCAAGTTCAGGCGCGACAACGCGCTGGACTTCGGCCTCGACGAGATCAGCGTGAGCGCGGGCGCCAAGCAGGTGATCTTCAACGCGCTGATGGCCAGCCTGGATCCGGGCGACGAGGTGATCCTGCCCGCGCCCTACTGGACCTCGTACGCCGACATCGTGCGCATCTGCGGCGGCGTGCCGGTCGGCGTGCCCTGCGGCGACGCGCAGGGCTTCCGGCTTGAGCCCGCGCAGCTCGAGGCCGCGATCACGCCGCGCACGCGCTGGCTGTTCCTGAACTCGCCCTCGAACCCGAGCGGCGCGGCCTACGGCGCCGACCAGCTGAAGCCGCTGTGCGAGGTGCTGCTGCGGCATCCGCGCGTGTGGGTGCTGGCCGACGACATCTACGAGCACATCCTCTACGACGGCCTGGCCTTCGCCACGCCGGCGGCGGTGGAGCCGCGGTTGCGCGAGCGCACGCTGACGATCAACGGCGTGTCGAAGGCCTATGCGATGACCGGCTGGCGCGTGGGCTATGGCGCCGGGCCGCGCGCGCTGATCGCGGCGATGGCCGTGGTGCAGAGCCAGACCACCTCGTGCCCGTCGTCGGTGAGCCAGGCCGCGGCGATCGAGGCACTGACCGGGCCGCAGCAGATCGTGGCCGAGCGGCGCGACGACTTCCAGCGCCGGCGCGACTTCGTGGTGGCCGCGCTCAACCGCATCGACGGCCTGCATTGCCCGCGGCCCGAGGGCGCGTTCTATACCTTCGCGCGCTGCGAGGGCCTGCTGGGCCGGCGCACGCGCCGCGGCGCGCTGCTGGCCAGCGACGCGGACTTCTGCCGCTACCTGCTCGAGGACTTCGAGGTGGCGGTGGTGCCGGGCAGCGTGTTCGGGCTCGCGCCCTATTTCCGCATCTCGTACGCGACCTCGATGGCGCAGCTCGAGGAGGCCTGCGCGCGCATCGCGGCGGCCTGCGCGGCGCTCGAATGAATCCGTCCTTCTTTCTTCTTCTCCCTCGCATCGGAGCCCTCTCGTGACCCCCACCTCCCGCACCGGCGGCCAGCTCCTGGTCGACCAGCTCGTCCTGCACGGCGTCGAGCAGCTGTTCTGCGTTCCCGGCGAAAGCTTCCTCGCGGTGCTCGACGCGCTGCACGACGCGGCCATCGCCGTCACCGTCTGCCGCCAGGAAGGCGGCGCCACCATGATGGCCGAGGCCCAGGGCAAGCTCACCGGCCGGCCCGGCGTCTGCTTCGTCACGCGCGGACCGGGCGCGACCAATGCCTCGGCCGGCGTGCACATCGCGCACCAGGACTCGACGCCGCTGCTGCTGTTCGTGGGCCAGGTGGCGCGCGAGGCGCTGGGGCGCGAGGCCTTCCAGGAGCTCGATTACGGCGCGGTGTTCGGCACCATGGCCAAGTGGGTGGTGCAGATCGACGACCCCGCGCGCGTGCCCGAACTGGTGTCGCGCGCCTTCCACGTGGCGACCTCGGGCCGGCCCGGCCCGGTGGTGATCGCGCTGCCCGAGGACATGCTGACCGAGGCCGCCGCGGTGGCCGATGCGCTGCCCTACGCGGTGACCGAAACCCATCCGGGCGCGGCGCAGATCGCCGAGCTGCAGCAGCGCCTCGCGCAGGCCGAGCGGCCGGTGGTGGTGCTCGGCGGCAGCCGCTGGTCGGCCGAGGCCACGCGGCAGTTCGCCCAGTTCGCCGAGGCCCACTCGCTGCCCGTGTACTGCTCGTTCCGGCGCCAGATGCTGCTGTCGGCCGAGCATCCCTGCTATGCGGGCGACCTGGGGCTGGGCGCCAATCCACGCATGCTGCAGCGCATCCGCGAGGCCGACCTGGTGCTGCTGGTCGGCGGCCGGCTGTCGGAGGTACCGTCGCAGGGCTACGAGCTGCTGGCCATTCCGCAGCCCGCGCAGGCGCTGGTGCACGTGCATGCCGATGCCGACGAGCTCGGCAAGCTCTACCGGCCCGCGCTGGGCATCCATGCCACGCCGCGTGCCTTCGCCGAGGCGGTGGCCGGGCTGAAGCCGGCGCAGGCGCCGGCCTGGAAGTCGCGCACTGCCGAGGCGCGCGAGGAGTTCCTGCGCTGGAGCGATCCGGCGCCGATCCGCGTGCCGGGCCCGCTGCAGATGGGCGAGGTGATGCAGCACCTGCGCGAGGTGCTGCCGCACGACACCATCTTCTGCAACGGCGCGGGCAATTTCGCGACCTGGGTGCATCGCTTCTGGCCGTTCCGCGCCTTCGCGAGCCAGCTCGCGCCCACCAGCGGCTCGATGGGCTACGGCCTGCCGGCCGGCGTCGGCGCGAAGCGGCTGTGGCCGCAGCGCGAGGTGGTGGTGTTCGCGGGCGACGGCGACTTCCTGATGCACGGCCAGGAGTTCGCGACCGCGGTGCAGTACGGGTTGCCGATCCTCGTGGTGCTGCTCGACAACGCCATGTACGGCACCATCCGCATGCACCAGGAGCGCCACTACCCGGGCCGCATCAGCGCCACGCAGCTGAAGAACCCGGACTTCCGCGGCTATGCCGAGGTGTTCGGCGGCCACGGCGAGCGCGTGACGAGCACCGCCGAGTTCGGCCCCGCGCTGGCGCGCGCGCGGGCCAGCGGCAAGCCCGCGATCCTGCACTGCGTGCTCGATCCGGAGGCGATCACGCCGTCGACCACGCTGCAGGCGATCCGCGATACCGCGCTCGCGAAGAGCGCCTAGCGCAGGCCG
>NZ_JBZAYE010000521.1:0-5280 GCF_058244205.1 Variovorax sp. 20P10.2.4 | reverse complement strand
GCGCCCGTGACGAGCGAGAGCTTGTCCTTCAGAAGCATGGGAATTCCTTTGCGAAAGCGGCGCCGTTCAGACGCCGAGGTAGGCGCGGCGCACGGCCTCGTCGTTGGCCAGCTGCGCGGCGGGGCCGTGCAGCGAGATCTCGCCGTTCTCGAGGATGTAGCCGTAGCTCGACACCGCGAGCGCGAGCTGCACGTTCTGCTCGACCAGCAGGATGGTGATCTTCTGTTCGCGGTGCAGCCGTTCGATGATCTCGAACATCTGCTCCACCAGCAGCGGCGACAGGCCCATCGAGGGCTCGTCGAACAGCATCACGCGCGGGCGCGCCATCACGGCGCGGCCGATCGCGAGCATCTGCTGCTCGCCGCCCGACAGCGTGGCCGCCATCTGGCCCTGGCGCTCCTTCAGGCGCGGGAACATCGCATACACGGCCTCGAGGTCGTTGCGGATGCCCGCGCGGTCGCGCCGCAGGTAGGCGCCCAGGTCGAGGTTCTCGCGCACGCTCATGTCGCGGAACACCTGCCGGCCTTCGGGCACCTGCACGATGCCGCGCTTGACCAGCGCGTCGGAGCCCAGGCGGTCGATGCGCTCGCCGGCCAGCCGCACCTCGCCCTCGGTGCAGTCGACGATGTTCGAGATGCAGTTGAGCGTGGTGGTCTTGCCCGCGCCGTTGCTGCCGAGCAGCGCGACGATCTCGCCCTCGGGCACGTCGACCGAGACATGGCTCAGCGCCTGGATGCGGCCGTAGGCGGCCGAGATGGCGCGCAACGACAACAGCGATTCAGCCATGCGCGGCCCCCTTTGCACTTCCCTTGCCCAGATAGGCCTCGATCACGCGCGCGTCGCTGCCGATCTGCGCGGGCGTGCCCTCGGCGATCTTCTCGCCGAAGGCCATGACGGTGATGCGGTCCGAGATCGACATCACGAGCTGCATCACGTGCTCGACCAGCAGCACCGTGATGCCGTCGCGCGCCACCAGCTCCTTGAGCAGCCGGTCCAGGCTCTCGATCTCGCGGTTGCGCAGGCCGGCCGCGGGCTCGTCGAGCAGCAGCAGCTTCGGCTTGATGGCCAGCGCGCGCGCCAGCTCGAGCAGCTTCTGGCGGCCGAAGTCGAGGTCGCGCGCGGGCTGGTGGCGCTCGTCGGCCAGGCCCACGCGCTCGAGCAGGTGCAGCGCGAAGTCCTCGGTCTCGCGGTCGGGGCGGCGCAGCAGCCGGCCCAGCGTGCCGGTGCCGCGCGCGTGGGTGCCGAGCAGCACGTTCTCGAGCACCGAGAGCTCGGCGAACAGCTCGAGGTTCTGGAAGGTGCGCGCGATGCCCAGCGAGGCCATGCGGTAGGGCGACACGCGCGTGAGCTCGCGGCCCTCGAAGACGACGCTGCCGCTGCTGGGCGTGTAGAAGCGCGAGATGCAGTTGAAGGTGGTCGACTTGCCGGCGCCGTTGGGCCCGATCAGCGCATGGATGCGGCCCTGCTCGACCTGGAACGACAGGCCGTTGACCGCCTTGAGGCCGCCGAACACCACGCTGATGTCGCGCACGTCGAGGAAAGCACTCGTGCTCATCGCGCGCCTCCCGCCGGGGCCGCGCGGCGCGTGGCCTTGCGCGCCGCGAACAGCGAGGCCATGCCCTTGGGCAGGAACATCATGAACAGCATCAGGATGCCGCCGTAGATGATCTCCTGGTAGGACGGTGCCTGGCGCAGCAGCTCCGAGGCCAGGCCGAACACGATGGCGCCCGCCACCGCGCCGCGCACCGATCCCAGCCCGCCGACCACCACCATGGTGAGGATCAGGATGGTGGTCTGGAAGCCCAGGCTCTCGGGATGGATGAAGGAGGTGAACAGCGTGTACATGCCGCCGGCCACGCCCGCGAAGGCCGCCGACAGCACGAAGGCCGTGACCTTGACCGCGCGCGTGTTCACGCCCATCGCGATCGCCGCCACGTCGCTCTCGCGCACCGCGCGGAACGACGAGCCCAGCCGCGAGCGCGACAGCGCCACCGTGAGCCACAGCATCAGTGCCGCGATCGCGACCACGAAGGGATAGGCCTGCAGGTCGTTCATCAGCCGCAGGCCGCCGAGCGCGGCCGGCTTCATCTGCAGGCCGTTCGAGCCGTTGGTCACCTGCTCCCAGTTGAGGAACACCCACTGCATCGCCTCGCCGAAGGCGAAGGTGGCGAGCGCCAGGTAGATGTCGCGCATGCGCAGCGCCAGCAGGCCGATGACCCAGCCCAGCGCGGCCGCGAGCAGCGCGCCCGCGAGGATCGACACCACGAACGGCGGCTGCCACTGGTTGTTGATGAGCCCGGCCGTGTAGATGCCGATGCCGAAGAAGGCCGCGTGCGAGAGCGCGAACTGGCCGGTCTCGCCGATCACCAGGTGCATGCCGAGCGCGAGCACGCTGAACACCATCAGCAGGTTGACCACGTAGAGCACGTAGCCGCTGGCCGCGAAGGGCAGCACCGCGAGCACCGCGGCCATGGCGAGCAGCACGCCGCGATCCCACCAGGGAGAAGTCGTCTGCATGCTCATACCTTCTTCACCTGCGGCTTGCCGCCGAACAGGCCCTGCGGCCGCACCAGCAGCACCACCATGATCGCGACGAAGGGCGCGACCACGATGGCGTTGGACGAGATGAACAGCCCCACGAGGTTCTCGACGATGCCGATGACGAAGCCGCCGACCACCGCGCCCGGCAGGCTGGTGAAGCCGCCGACGATGGCGGCCGCGTAGGCCAGGATCGCGATGTGGCCGATGTCGGGCGTGATCAGGATCTTGGGCGTGATCAGCAGCGCCGCGATGGCCGACAGCAGCCCGGTCAGGGCCCAGATCTTCATGCGGATGGTGCCCAGCTTCACGCCCACGATCTGCGCGCCGCGCGGATTCATGCCGACCGCGCGCATGGCCTGGCCGGTGCGGGTGCGCGTGAACATCAGGTACAGCAGCACCATCACCACCACGGCGGTGCCGAAGATCGCGAGGTCGAGCAGCGTGAGCGAGGCCTGGCCGATGGTGATCGGGTCCTGCGGCACCAGCGAGGGCAGCGAGCGCGGCGTGTCGCCCAGCCCGGTCTTGCGCACCAGGCCCTTGAGCAGGTAGGCGAAGCCCAGCGTGGCGATCACGAGCTGCACGCCGACGCCGCGCGAGGCGGTCACGCGCTGCATCACCACGCGCTGGAACAGCGCGGCCACGAGCGCCGTGACCGCGAGGCTCGCGAGCACCGCGCCCCAGTAGGGCCAGCCCCACACCACCAGCGGGAACAGCGCGAGGTAGCCGCCGGCCATGAAGATTTCGCCCTGCGAGAAGTTCGGCACGTCGGTGGTCTTGAAGACCATGACGATCGCCACCGCGAGCAGCGCGTAGACGCTGCCGGTGACGATGCCGGACAGCACGCCCTGCTGCACGAACAGCCAGATGTCGGAAAGGCTCATGAGATCGCAGCCGCCCTCAGGGCTTGTACTTCCACACGCTCTTGTAGCTGCCGGGCACGAGCGTCATGTTGGTTGCGTCGAACTTGATGTAGATGGCCGCTTCCTGCGCCGCGCGGTCGTCGGGACCGAACTCGATCGGGCCGGCCATCACGCCGGAGTCGAACTTCATGGTCGACAGCGCCGTGAGCACCTTCTCGCGCGTGGGGCTGGGGCCGGCCGCCTTCAGCGCGTTGACCACCGCCATGGCCGAGGGAATGCCGTAGGGCATGTAGGTCTGCGGATAGCCGGGCTTGGCGGCCAGCTCGGGGTAGGCGGCCTTGTACATGTCGTAGACCCACTTGAGCTTGGGACCGCCGGGCACGTCGGCCAGCACTTCCTGGATGTAGACGTTCTTGAAGGCGTCCTTGTTGCCCACGTTCTCCACCAGCTGCTTGAGGTCGGCGGTGGAGTTCACGGCCAGCACGATCGGCTTGTTGAAGCCGAGCTCGAAGGCGCGCTTGACGATCAGGCTCACGGGCCGCGCGTAGGTGGTCAGCAGCAGCACGTCGGGGTTGGCGGCCTTGATCTTGAGCATCGGCGCCGTGACGTCGGTGATGTTCGGGTTGACCGACTGCACCTGCAGGTCGACGCCGCCGAGCGCCTTGGCCTGCGCCTGGGCCGACTCGAGGTTCCAGCCGCCGTAGGCGTCGTCGTGGTTGATGTAGCCGATCTTCTTCGCCTTCAGGTGCTCGCTCGCGAACTGCACCATCGAGCCGCCGACCGCGTGCTGCGAGATCGAGAACGCGCCGTAGATGTACTTGGAAGGCGGATACAGCGCGCCGTCGCCCGAGGCGTTGAGCATCACCAGCGGGATCTTCGCGCGCTCGACGTATTCGCGCGCGCCGACCACGGCGGCCGAGCAGGAGCCGCCGTTGAGCAGGAACACCTGGTCCTGCTCGGTGAGCTTCTTGACCGCGGCCAGCAGGTCGTTGGCGTTGCAGCGGTCGTCCTCCACCACGAGCTCGATCTTGCGGCCGTTCACGCCGCCTTCCTTGTTGATCTTGTCGTAGTACATCTTCGCGGCGTTGATGACGTCGAAGCCGTAGTTCATCGACGCACCCGACATCGGCGAGAACATGCCGATCTTGATGGTCTTGTCGGTCAGGCCGGGCTCGGCCTGCGCGGCGGCGGTGCCCGCCAGGGCGCACAGCGCGGCGCCGAATGCCAGGGCGAGGAAGTTCTTTTTCATGACGTTGTCTCCGTTGGTATGGGTGAGTGAAAGGCGCCGCCCGGTCGCTGGCGCCGGGCGTTACTGCATGCGGTAGCCGCCGTTGACGTCGATCACGTTGCCCGTGATGTACGCCGCCTGCTCCGACACCAGGTAGTCGACCGCGCCGGCCACGTCGTCCACCGTGCCGATGCGCCCGAGCGGGATGTTGGCGGCCGCGGCCGTCAGCGCGCCGCTGCTCTGCACGGTGCCGCGCAGCATCTCGGTGTCGATCAGGCCCGGCGCGACCGAGTTGACGGTCACGCCCAGGTGCGCCGACTCGCGCGCCATGGCCTTGGTCAGGCCCAGCACCGCGGCCTTGGCGCCGATGTAGGTGGCGCTCGAGCGGTAGCCGCCGAGCTGCGCGGCCACCGAGCCGAAGGTGACGATGCGCCCGTGCGCCACCGGCTGAGCCTCGCGCCGGCGCAGGTAGGCACGGCCGCAGAGGAACACGCCGCGCGCGTTCACGGCGAAGGTGCGCTCCCAGTCCTCGAGCGAGGTGTCCTTGATCGGCGAGCGCTCGCCGCCGGGCATCAGCAGCAGCCCGGCCACGCAGACCACCACGCCGACCGGGCCGATGCCGGCCTCGATGTCCTCGAAGGCGGCCTCGAC
>NZ_JBZAYE010000520.1:0-5307 GCF_058244205.1 Variovorax sp. 20P10.2.4 | reverse complement strand
GCTTCTACATCGAGCTGCAGCGCGCCGGCCGTCCCGAGGACGAGCCGCACGTGCTGGCCGCGGTGCAACTGGCCGCGCGGCTGGGGCTGCCGGTGGTGGCCACGCACCCGGTGCAGTTCGCCACGCGCGAGGACTACGAGGCGCACGAGGCGCGCGTGTGCATCTCCGAGGGCGAGATCCTCGGCAACCCGCGGCGCGTGCGCCGCTTCACGCCCGAGCAGTACTTCAAGTCCAGCGCCGAGATGCAGGCGCTGTTCGCCGACATCCCGAGCGCATTGGCCAACACGGTCGAGATCGCCAAGCGCTGCAGCCTGACGCTGGTGCTCGGCAAGCCGCAGCTGCCCGACTTCCCCACGCCCTTCGTGAGCGAAGGCGTGCGCATGCCGATCGACGAGTTCTTCCGCCAGGAATCGTTCGAGGGCCTCGAGAAGCGCCTCGAGCACCTGTTCCCCGACGCGGCCAAGCGCGATGCGCAGCGGCCGCGCTATGTCGAGCGGCTCGAGTTCGAGATCAACACCATCCTGAAGATGGGGTTCCCGGGCTACTTCCTGATCGTGGGCGACTTCATCAACTGGGCCAAGCAGAACGGCTGCCCGGTCGGTCCGGGCCGGGGTTCGGGCGCGGGCTCGCTGGTGGCCTATGCGCTGAAGATCACCGACCTCGATCCGCTCGAATACAACCTGCTGTTCGAACGCTTCCTGAATCCCGAGCGCGTCTCGATGCCCGACTTCGACATCGACTTCTGCCAGGGCAACCGCGACCGCGTGATCGACTACGTGAAGGACAAGTACGGCCGCAACGCCGTGAGCCAGATCGCCACCTTCGGCACCATGGCCGCGCGCGCGGCCATCCGCGACGTGGGCCGGGTGCTCGACATGAGCTACATGTTCTGCGACGGCATCAGCAAGCTGATCCCGAACAAGCCCGGCATGTCGGTCACGCTGCAGTACCCGCCGGCGCAGAAGATCGAGGGCGACAAGAACAACTACGCGCTCGAGATGGAGCCGCAGCTCGCGGAGCGGCTCGAGAAGGAGGAAGAGGTCAAGACCGTGGTCGAGCTGGCGCAGAAGCTCGAAGGCATGACCCGCAACATCGGCATGCACGCCGGCGGCGTGCTGATCGCGCCCGGCAAGCTCACCGACTTCTGCCCGCTCTACCAGCAGCCCGGCAGCGACTCGGCCGTGAGCCAGTACGACAAGGACGACGTGGAGGCCATCGGCCTCGTGAAGTTCGACTTCCTGGGCCTGGCCACGCTGACGATCCTCGAGATCGCGCGCGAGTTCATCATGAAGCGGCACAAGGGCCGCGAGAACTTCGCCTACGAGAACATCCCGCTCAACGACGCGCCGACCTACCGGCTGTTCTCCGAGGGCAAGACCGAGGCCGTGTTCCAGTTCGAATCGCGCGGCATGCAGGGCATGCTGAAGGACGCGCGGCCGACCCGGCTCGAGGACCTGATCGCGCTCAACGCGCTGTACCGCCCGGGCCCGATGGACCTGATCCCCAGCTTCGTGGCGCGCAAGCACGGCCGCGAGGACGTGGAGTATCCGCACCCGGCCGTGGCCCAGATGCTCTCGGAGACCTACGGGATCATGGTCTACCAGGAGCAGGTGATGCAGACCGCGCAGATCCTGGGCGGCTACTCGCTCGGCGGCGCCGACCTGCTGCGCCGCGCGATGGGCAAGAAGAAGCTCGAGGAGATGGCCGAGCACCGCGAGAAATTCCGCGCGGGTGCCTTGAGCACGCACGGCATCGCGCAGGACAAGGCCGACGAGATCTTCGACCTGATGGAGAAGTTCGCGGGCTACGGCTTCAACAAGTCGCACGCCGCCGCCTACTCGCTGCTGGCCTATCACACGGGCTGGCTCAAGGTCCACTACACGGCCGAATTCTTCTGCGCCAACATGACGGTGGAAATGGACGACACCGACAAGCTCAAGGTGCTGTTCGAGGACGCGCAGAAGAACTTCGGCCTCACCTTCGAGCCGCCGGACGTGAACCGCGGCAACTACCGCTTCGAGCCGGTCACCGACAAGGTCATCCGCTACGGCCTGGGCGCTGTCAAGGGCACGGGCCAGCTCGCGGTCGAGGCCGTGGTGCGCGCGCGCGAGGAGGGCGGTCCGTTCAAGAGCCTGTACGACTTCTGCGTGCGCATCGACCGCCAGCGCATCAACAAGCGCACGGTCGAGGCGCTGATCAAGGCCGGCGCCTTCGATGCCATCCAGCAGAACCGCGCCTCGTTGATCGCCTCGGTCGACCGCGCCTTCGAATTCGCCAACGCGACCGCGGCCAATGCCGCGCAGGTCGACATCTTCGGCGACAGCGAGCACGGCTCGGCCACGGCCGAGCCCGAGCTGGTCGACGCCACGCCCTGGGGCGTGAAGGAACGCCTGACCTTCGAGAAGACCGCGGTCGGCTTCTACCTCTCGGGCCACCTGTTCGACGAGGTCTCGCACGAGGTGCGGCGCTTCTGCAAGCGCGAGATCACCGACCTGCTCGACAGCCGCGACCAACAGGTGATCGCGGGCATCGTGAGCGACTTCCGCGTCATCAACGGCCAGCGCGGCCGGCTCGCGATCTTCAAGCTCGACGACAAGTCCGACTCGATCGACGCCACCGCCGACGAGGCGCTGATGAACGCCAACCGCAACACGCTCAAGGACGACGAACTCGTGATCGTCTCGGGCCGCCTGCAGCCCGCGCGCGGCGGCTTCGAGGCGCGCTTCCAGGTGCAGCAGGTCTGGGACCTGGCCAGTGCGCGCTGCCGCTTCGGCAAGTTCCTGCGCGTGGCGGTCAACGGCAAGGCGCCCGACATCGCGCGCCTGCTCAAGGACTTCCCGGCGCGCACCGAGCAGAGCGAGCATGGCGAACTGGTGCAGGGCCTGCCGGTGCGCCTGTCGATGGCGCGCGGCGGCGCGCAGGTCGAGCTGCAGCTCGGCGAGCGCGCGAAGTTCTTCCCGACCGATGCGGCGCTCGCGAGCTGGACCGCGCAGGCCGAGGCGGGCAAGGCCGCGGTCATCTACGAATAACCGCGCGGCGCGCAGGGACGGCGAAAAGCGATAGCGGGAACTCCTCGCGGGCTGGGCCTTCTTACCGGGGCAGGCTTCGCGCCTGCGCGTTTTCAACCGGCAAGTTCGAGGAGGAACATTCGCCATGCCATACAAGACCGCCACCGGCACCCGCAACGCATCCATCAAGCAGGCCTTCCTGGCCACAGCCGCCTTGGCGCTGGCACTGCCCCTGAGCAGCCTGGCCCAGTACGCCGGCCCGAGCTCGGTGCCCGCCATGACCGTCAAGCAATTGCTCGACACCGGCAAGGACGACCAGCACGCCACCTTGCGCGGCTTCATCGTCTCGCACGACGGCGGCGAGCACTACACCTTCGCCGACGACACCGGCCGCATGAAGGTGGAGATCGACGCCAAGTACTTCCCGCCCGGCGTGAGGATCGACGACAAGGTGCGCGTCGAGATCACCGGCGAGTTCGACAAGGACCTCGTGGGCAACAAGGTCGAGCTCGACGTCAAGCAGCTGGTCGTGGTGCGCTGAGCGCGCCCTTCTCGACCAGCGCGTGCTCGATCCCGTCGAGCACCGCCTCCGGTGCGTGCAGCCAGTCCTTCGCGAGCACCTGCCGCACCTCCCAGCCGAAGGCATCGAGGATCCGCGGGCGCGAGACATAGCGCTCGAGCACGTTGCGGTTCTCGTAGTGGGCCGCCGTGTCCACCAGGATGCCGAGCGCGTAGTGGCTGTCCCCCGCACCTGAATCCGTGCCAGCGGCACGGATCGCCAGGTCGCAGCGAAAGCGCGACTGGCCCACCTGCTCGTCCACCGCATGGCCGCGCGCGCGCAGCGCGGCCGCGAGCTGCACGCTCACCGCGTCGGCCGGCACGTGGCCCGCTCGCACCGCGCCGCGCGTCAGCGGGTTCATGCCCTCGAGCACGCGCGTGGCGGTGGCATCGTCGCCGCGCGACAGGCACTCGGCATAGCGCAGGAAATTCTTCAGTGCCGCGGCACCCTCGTTGTGGTCGTTGGTGATCGCCTCGTGGCGGATCGTCGAGACCACCGCCATGTGGTGGCGCGCGCGGCTGAAGATCACGTTGAGCCGCTTCTCGCCCCCACGCTGGTTGATCGGCCCGAAGTTCATCAGCATGCGGCCCTCGGCATTCGGGCCGTAGCAGATGCTCAGCAGGATGATGTCGCGCTCGTCGCCCTGCACGTTCTCGAGGTTCTTGATGAACAGGCCGCAGAACTGGTCGTCCTCCTCGCGCACGTACTCGGCCTCGAGCCGTGCCGCGAACTCGGCGTCGGCTGCGGCGAGGCTGTCGAGCTCGGCCTCGATCTCGCCCTGCTGCGCCTCCGAGAAGGCCACGATGCCGAGGCTGCGCCCGGTGCCGCGGCGCAGCAGCTCGCGCACCAGCTGCGCGATGTGGCGCGCCTCGCCGGTGTTGCGGCGGCTGTCGTAGACCGCGTCGGTCACGCGGTGGAAGCTGATGGCGCGCGAGAGCAGCGCATCGGCCTGAACGGCCACCGACTCGGCCGAGGCGGCGCTCGACTGCACCAGGATCTCGGCGCGCTCTTCGCTCGGCAGGCTGCGGTCGGGGATGGTGTAGAGGTTGCCCGCGTAGAAGGCCGCGTTCGAGAAGCCGATCAGCGACTCGTAGCGGCTGCGGTAGTGCCAGGCCAGCAGGGTGGCCGGCAGGTTGCGCGCGCCCTGGTTCAGCAGGCTGTCGGCATCGAGCACCACCGCGATGCGGTCGCCCTCGTTGTCCTCGTCCTCGACCGACACGGTCTGGTCCTCGGCATCGCGGCCCGACGAGAAGAAGCTGGTCGGCGGCAGCTGCATCTCGTCGCCCACCACGATGATCTGCGGCGCGCGGTAGAGCGCGGGCACCGCTTCCTCGACCGGGATCTGGCTCGCCTCGTCGAAGATCACGACGTCGAACAGGTCGGCCGCGAGCGGCAGCGTGTCGGACACCGACAGCGGGCTCATGAGCCAGATCGGCTTCATGTCGCGCACCACCTGGCCGGTCTCGCCGCTCGCGAGTTCGCGGATCGCCTTGTAGCGCATGGTCTTGCCGAACTCGTGCTCGAGCTCGCGGCGCCCGGCGCTGTAGCTCTTCTTGAACGCCTTGCCCTCGGCATCGAGCTGGCTCGCGGGCAGGGCGCTCTTCTGCACGTGGTCGCGAAAGCGCTGGCGCACGGCCGCGGCCAGGGTGCGCGCATTGCGGCCGAGCAACTGGCGTTCGGCATCGCCCAGGCGCTGTGCATGGCGCGCGAGCGTGGCCGCATCGAAGCGCGGCAGCCAGC
>NZ_JBZAYE010000052.1:0-22829 GCF_058244205.1 Variovorax sp. 20P10.2.4 | reverse complement strand
GGCGGGCGCGCGTCCGCGTTCCAGGCCGACGTCACCGACGAGGCCGCGGCGAACGCGGCCGTGGCCGCCATCGCCGAGGCCTACGGCCACATCGACATCCTCGTGCATGCGGCCGGCACCTTCGTCGCGGCGCCGGTGGGCGAGCTCACGCGCGCCATGTTCGTCGAGCAGATGGACACCCATGCCTGGAGCACCATCGTGCTGACGCAGGCCGTGCTGCCGCACATCCCGAAGGCGGGCGGCGCCATCGTCAACGTGTCGACCGACCTGGTCCACATCCCCGGCGGCGGCACCGCGCTGTACTCCGCGGCCAAGGGCGCGGTCGAGGTGCTGACCAAGGGCTTCGCGATGGAGCTCGGCGCGCGCAACATCCGCGTCAACGCGGTGGCACCCGCCATCACGCGCACCGACATGACCTCCGGAATCCCGGCCGATCACCTGCGCGAGGAGACCGCGCTCACGCCGCTGGGCCGGCTGGCCGAGCCCGAGGACATCGCCGACGTGGTGGCGTTCCTCGCGTCGAACGATGCGCGCTGGGTGACGGGGCGCACGGTGCTGACGGACGGCGGGCGGATCTAGGCTTCAGCGCTCCAGCAGCAATTGGTCGAGCCTGGGCGACTGCGTGCGGTCCAGCGAGGCCGACCAAGCTTCGAGTTGGTCGAGCACTTGCTTGAGGCGCTGTCCCGCCTCGCTGAGGCCGTACAGCGCATGCGCACCGCCCGCCTCGTCGTCATGCCGCTGCACCAGCCGCGCCGCCGCGAGTTCGGCGAGCCGCTCGCCGAGCACCTTGGCGGACACGCCCGGCAGCCGGCGCGCGAGCTCGCCATGCCGCAGCGGCGCCGCGGCCAGGTGCCAGAGGATCAGCGCGCTCCAGCGATGGCCCAGCAGCGCGAGCCAGTGCTCGACCGGGCATTCGGCGGGCAGGCGCGGCTGCGGTGGCGTCGGGGCGCGGGCGCCGTGGATCTCTTCGACGACGGGTGCGGTTTCCATTTGGTAAGTCTCGCCGGGCAATGCTCGAATGATGCCCGTCATCGAGGAGCATCGACATGCCTGCCGTCACCCATCCCGCCGAACTCAACCCGCGCTTCGCCGCGCTCTACAACGCGCGCGACCTGGCGGGCCTGCTGTCGCTCTACGAGCAGGACGCCGCGCATCACAACGCGCAGACCGCCGCGACCGACCATGGCCTCGCGGCCATCGAGGCTTCGCTGCGGGCGCTGCTCGCGCTCGGCGGCACCATGACCTCGGTCAACAACTTCTGCGTGGTCAGCGGCGAGCTCGCGCTGCTGCGCGCGGACTGGACCCTTCGCGCGGCGGACGGCGACGTGATCGCGCAGGGCAGCTCGGCCGAGATCGCGCGGCGGCAGGACGACGGGGGCTGGAAGAGCGTGATCGATCACGCGGTCGGCGCGAGCCTGGCGCGCGTGGCCTGAGTCGGCAGCACCGCGCATCCTTGCTCGCTCCAGCTTCGCCGCCAGCGGATGTCCATCCGCTGGCGGCGAATTCGCTTTCAATCCAAGTTGGTGCTAATTCGAACCTTATCCCTACGATTTTCATTACTTTGGTGCATAACCTTGAGCCATTCGTGCATGAGAATGCACGATTTTGGTCAGAACGCACCTTTTTGGAGATAGAGGAATGAAGCACGCCAGCGCCCAAGACTTCCTGGCCCATGTGGCCCAGCGCAATCCCGGGCAGCCCGAATACCTGCAGGCCGTGACGGAGGTCATCCAGAGCCTGTGGCCCTTCATCGCACAGCATCCGCGCTACCAGACGCAGGCCCTGCTGGAGCGGCTGGTGGAGCCCGAGCGCGTGATCACCTTCCGCGTCTGCTGGACCAACGACCACGGCGACGTGCAGGTCAACCGCGGCTACCGCATCCAGCACAGCCTGGCCATCGGCCCGTACAAGGGCGGCCTGCGTTTCCATCCGTCCGTGAACCTGTCGATCCTGAAGTTCCTGGCCTTCGAGCAGACCTTCAAGAATGCGCTGACCACGCTGCCGATGGGCGGCGGCAAGGGTGGCTCCGACTTCGATCCCAAGGGCCGCAGCCAGGGCGAGGTCATGCGTTTCTGCCAGGCCTTCGCCACCGAGCTGTTCCGCCACGTGGGCGCCTATACCGACGTGCCCGCGGGCGACATCGGCGTGGGCGGCCGCGAGG
Source organism: Variovorax sp. 20P10.2.4 (assembly GCF_058244205.1). NCBI lineage: Bacteria > Pseudomonadati > Pseudomonadota > Betaproteobacteria > Burkholderiales > Comamonadaceae > Variovorax > Variovorax sp. 20P10.2.4. Next base: position 20,668 of record NZ_JBZAYE010000052.1, on the reverse strand, counting down.
TGGGCTACCTCACCGGCATGGTCAAGAAGCTCACCAACCGCGCCGACTGCGTGTTCACCGGCAAGGGCCTCTCGTTCGGCGGCTCGCTGATCCGTCCCGAGGCCACGGGCTACGGCAACGTCTATTTCGCGCAGGAGATGCTGCAGACGCGCGGGCGCAGCTTCGAGGGCCTGCGCGTGTCGGTCTCGGGCGCGGGCAACGTCGCCCAGTACACGATCGAGAAGGCCATGGCGCTCGGGGCCAAGGTGATCACGGTGTCCGACTCCAGCGGCACCGTGGTCGACGAGTCGGGCTTCACCGCCGAGAAGCTCGCGGTGCTGATGGACGTGAAGAACCACCACTACGGCCGCGTGAGCGACTACGCCGAGCGCGTCGGCGCGAAGTTCGTTGCCGGTGCCACGCCGTGGCATGTGCCGGTGGACGTGGCGCTGCCCAGCGCGACCCAGAACGAGCTCGACGTCGAGGATGCGAAGACGCTGGTGAAGAACGGCGTGGTCTGCGTGGCCGAGGGCGCGAACATGCCGTCCACCATCGAGGCGGTCAAGGTGTTCGAGGCGGCCGACGTGCTGTATGCGCCGGGCAAGGCCAGCAATGCCGGCGGCGTCGCCACCTCGGGCCTGGAGATGAGCCAGAACGCCGCGCGCCTGTCATGGCCGCGCGAGGAGGTCGATGCGCGCCTGCTGCAGATCATGCGCAGCATCCACGAGGCCTGCCTGGCCCACGGGCGCTGCGAGGACGGCCGCGTGAGCTATGTCGACGGGGCGAACGTGGCGGGCTTCGTCAAGGTGGCGGATGCGATGCTGGCGCAGGGTGTGGTTTGAGAGACGGGGTTGAGAAACTTCATTCAGTTCAGAATGGATCCTTCGTGTTCGCGGAAGGGCCACTCCGATGAAGTTCTCGACCCGAGTCAAACCTATCAGTTATCTCAGGGGCCATGCGGCGGATATCGTCAAGGACATCTCCGAAAGCCGCGAACCACTGCTGATCACGCAAAACGGGGAAGCGAAACTCGTGGTGATGGATGTCCGCAGCTATGAGGAACGCGAAGAGACGATCGCGTTGCTGAAGCTCCTGGCATTGGGACATCGCGAGATCGAGCAAGGGCGGTTTCGCGATGCCGACGAAGTGTTCGCTGATCTGGCTGGAGACAACCAAGGACAAGGCCTCTTTTCGTGAGCTCTCGAAGTTTGGCCGTCCTTGTCGATCAGAACGCCGCGCCGCTTGACCATCAAGTCTTCAAAGCACCAGCGAACCTGTAGCTGCCGAGCACCAGCCCCGACGGCGTCGTCTTGCTGCCCACCAGCTCGAAGGCCCGTGCCGGCAAGCCCTGCGCGAAAAGGCGCTTGCCGGTGCCCAGCAGCACCGGATAGACGATCAGCATCATCTCGTCGACCAGCCCGTGCTCGAGCAGCGTCGATGTCAGCGTGGAGCTGCCCCAGAGCACGAGGTCCGGGCCGGCGCTCGACTTGAGGCGACCAACACTCTCGGCGATGTCCGGACCGAGGCCTTCGAACGGGCCCCATGCCAGGCTTTCGGGGCGATGGGTCACGACGTACTTGGTCGCCGCATTCAGGCCGTCCGCCATCGGCCCGCCCGGAGCCTTGGGCCAGAAGCCAGACCACAGGTCGTAGGTGCGGCGGCCCAGCAGCAGGTCGAAGCGTTCGCCGTGCGCGGCGAGAACTTCGTCGCGGCCCTCGGGCGTGCGGTAGGGCGCGGTCCAGTCGCCGTGCGGGAAGCCGTCCTCGCTGGAGGACTGGATCACGCCGTCGAGCGATACGTGTTCCATGATCTTGAGCTTTCTCATGCGGGTCTCCGTCCTGTGTGTTGGAGGTTCGGATCTGCCGTGTCGCCTTGGATTCGCGCGTGTTGTGGATGGTAGGTCACTCCGGCGGGCTGTGACCAATGCCGCCCTTGGCGCCGCGAGCGCGCATCGTTGGGGGCTGTACCTGCGAGACGAGAACAGGGGAAGTCGTTCGCACCATGGCGAGTGCGATGGGGCTTGGCGGCCGAATCCATCCGGTATCGACGCCGTCGCGTCCGTCACTGCGAGGCAGTGACGCCGGTGTCCTTGACGATCTGCTCGTATTTCTTCATCTCGGTGTCGATGAATGAACGAAACGCGCCGCCCTGCATGGGTGTCGGGGTCAGTCCCTGGTCTTCGAGGCCTTTCACCATGGCCGGGTCCGCCAACTCCTGCATCACATCCGCCGCGATGGAGTTCGCGAGCGCGGAGGGCATCGCCTTCGGGCCGAACACGCCGAACCAGTTGGTGAGCTGAAGATTCGGCATGCCCAGTTCGGTGGTGGTCGGTACATCCGGCAGCAGCTTCTCTCTTGCCGGTCCCGCGACCGCCAAGGGCTTGAGCCTGCCTGCACGGATTTGCTGCAGCAACGGTGGCGTTGTCGCCCAGAACAGATCGATCTGCCCGCCGATCAGGTCGGCGACGGCAAGCCCCGTTCCTCGATAGGGCACGTGGGTGAGCTGCATGCCGGTCTGGCGTGCAAGCAGTTCGCCGGCGATGTGCTGTTGGCCACCGGTCCCCGGCGATCCGTACGAGATCGACTGGCCGCTCCCCTTGCGCGCAATCAGTTCCTTCATGCTGCCGATCGGCGATTTGGGGCCGGCGGCGAGCACGAGGGGCGCCGAGGCGATCAGCGCGATGGGCGTAAGGTCCGTGATGGGGTCGTAGCGCATGTTCTTGAACACGAGCTTGTTCATCGAGACCTCGGGCGTGTAGCCCAGCAGCAAGGTGTAGCCATCGGGCTTCGCGCGCGAGACGGCCTCCGCGCCGATCATGCCGCTCGCACCGGTCCTGTTTTCCACCACCACCTGCTGACCCCATCTGGCGCTCAGCCGGGCGCCCAGCAGCCGCGCGATGATGTCTGTCGAACCACCTGGTGCGTAGGCCACAACCAACTTGACAGGGTTGTCGGGGAACGCAGCCGTGGAAGCCGCAGAAAGCGTTGCGACGAACACGCCGCAGACAAGAGACTTGATGGACATGGCAGCGCTCCAGGCAGGATGGAAGAACTAGGACAGGCGGATCAGGAGGACTTGCGTTTCCTTCGGCAGGTCGCGGTCCGATAGACGGGCGCGCAACGCGGCGACAGGTTCCTGGCCGATACAGGTGGTGCCTTCGACCAGGTCGTATGCCACCTTCGGCGCATGGGCATCGAGGTACTCCGCCGTGGCCCCAGGGTCTTCGCACAGCAGGACGTAGCGGTCGGGGCCGGCGCTGAACTGCAGCGAGCCCGGGCGGGCTGTTGCCGCATCCGTCAGCGCGAAGGATTCGAAATCCGAGAACAATGCCGCGAGCATCGCGAAGGCCTGCGCGGCAGGGCGCGGATTGAAGCGCCTGTCGATGAACGCGTGGCGCGGAAAGTAGCCCCGGTCCACGTCCATGAAGGTGTCGAAGACATAGCGGATGGACGGCGAAAGCTTCGAGAGAATCATCGACTGCGCCACCTTTGCCACATTGCCACGGTCGTCGGTGCGCGCGATCGCCAGGCTCCTTCCAGACAGCTTGAGCGATACCAGCACCTGACATCGCGTGCGCTCGACGAACCGGTTCAAGGCACGGACGTTCGCGGCAAGATCCTGCTCGGCCTCGAGCCGCACGGTGATGCCGTCGAACTCTCCGGCCAGGCGACCCGCTGCCAGCCGCTCGGCATGCGCGTCGAGTTCGTCGAGCGAAAAGCCGGCGTGGACGAAATGACTGAAGTGCTTGCCGTCGTAGTGCGAGCCGTCGTAGGTCAGGATCTTGGACAGATAGAGCTTTCGTCCGGTGGCCTCGCGAAATGCGCGCCACTCGTCCTTGCGGCGCGAGAAGTTGTCGAGCGTGATGTTGACTTCGAAGGCGTCGACGCCGCAGCCTTCGACATCGGCTTCGGCCAGCGCATCGGTTTTCGGGAGCTTCAACGTGGAAACGATGTAGCGGTGGCCCAGCTTCGCCATGAGCCGCATGCGTTCCCGCGATTCCGGCTCCGCCAGGTCGAGATCCGGCACCTTTGCCAGGCGTGCGCCCATTTCCCAGAGCGCGAGCAGGGGATAGTCGTTGCGCGCCCATTTGCGGCCGAACTCCTGCACCCCGCCGGTGGCCGTGATCTGCATCGACTCGGCCCATGGATGTCGCAGCTCGACGCCCACGCCATCGAAGGTCGAGGTCTTTGGATGTGCCAGGTAGCGCATGGGCATCCGTGCGGCGGGTGCGCCGAGGGCCGACTGCCGGCCCATGGTGCGGACCGAGTAAGCCACGTGGCCCGTCTCGAAGACATCGACGACAAAGTAGCCGAACTTTTCCACATCGCCCCGGCCGAACTCGTAACCCGGCGACACCTTGTAGAACTCGGTGAAATCGTGCCGCAGGAATGCGGTCGAGGGCAGCATGTAGAACTCGGCGTTACCGGTCCTGTCGTACCAGAAGTTGTGGACGTGCCCTGCGAACACGCCTTCGACATGCGGCCGCTTCATCTGCGCCAACAGCCAGCTCCGGGCCGGTTCGTCCACGTTGTCGTAGTTGCCGCGTTCGTCCTCCTTGTAGATGAACGGGGGGTAGTGCATGAACAGGAACACCCGCTTGTCGTCCGCACCATCCATCTGCGCCTCGAACCACTGCTTCTGCGCCTGCTCCTGAGGCAGGCCCGAATTCAGCAACAGCGAGTTCAAGAAGACGAAGCGAAGGTTCTCGCGGTCGAAGGCGTGGTAGTCGGCTCCGAAGGCGCCACGGTAGATGTCGAGATAGTCGCCGCACACCTGGTCGGCGGGCATCCAGTCGACGCGCTTGTCGCCAACGTCGTGATTGCCCGGTACCAGATGCAAGGGCACCTTGAGGGGGGAGGCGATGGCCTTGAATTGCGCGACCGCATCGCCGAACGTCGGCAGCGAGGGCACGGGATGGACGATGTCGCCCAAGTGGACGACGAAGGCTGGTGCCGGCGACATGGCCGCGATGTCCTGAAACACGTGGCGCGCGCGCTCGTTGGCCAGTTGGTTCGTGTGATACGGGGAACTGGAAGCGTCGTCGCGTTCGTTCACATGGGTATCCGCAACGACGGCGAAGGAGAACAGCAACGAGCCGTGGTCCTTGAGCGCTGGCCGTGTGATCATTTTTCCTGCCTTTCGTTTGAGTTCCACATAGTTGAACGATATGTGTTTTAAGACCATTTAATGGAACAAAATTATGAAAACGTGTCGATAAAATGTCAACATGGCTTCTCAACAACCCGCCAGGCGGGATCTCCCCGGTCCGGAATTCCTCGGCGACGAAGCGTTGGCCAACCATCCGCAGTTCGCTTCGACGCTGGCTTCGGGGTTGGCGGTGCTTGGCTGCTTTGCGGGGGGGGCGCTGACCCTCGGCAACAAGGACATCGCTGACAAGTTGGGACTGACGCGCCCCACCGTCTCGCGGCTCGCCTTCACGCTCATGGGGTTGGGGTACCTGCGAAAGGACTCGCAGACAGGCAAGTACTCGCTCGGGCCTGCGGTGCTGTCGCTGGGCTATCCGCTGCTGTCGCAGTTGATGATCCGGCGGGTGGCCGCGCCCGAGATGCTGGAGCTCGCGCGCTATGTGCGAGGTCCTGTGTCCGTGGGGACACGGGATCGCCTACAGGTCGTCTACGTCGAAACTGTTCAAGGGTTGGACACCAACTCGACCCGTCCCGATATCGGCTCCACGCGTCCGATCTTGCGCACGGCGATGGGCAGGGCGCTGCTCTTCGCGCTCGATCCGCAAGAACGCGCCTTGGTACTGAAGCGGCTCGAGGAATCGCAGCCTGAAGACTGGACTGCGTTCTCGCAAGCGGCGGCGCAGGCCCAGGAGCAAATCGCCGCGCGAGACTTCTGCGTGGTGTCGGGCGACTGGCAACCCACGCTCGCTGCGGTGGGAGTTCCGATGCGCATGCCCGTCAATGGAATGGCACTGGCCTTCAACCTGACCGTGCCGTCCTACTCCACGGATATCGACCAGCTCGAAAGGAGCTTGGGCCCCCGCCTGGTGGATCTGGTCCGCAGCGTCGAGTCCAAGCTCGGATCGCTCGAGGCGCGGTAGCTGTCCGGTTGCGAGCCGTCAGAAGCGCCACGAAATTCGAAGAGGAATTCCCGGAGGCCATGCTCCCATGGCGATAGGTCCGGTGAAATGTCAGGGTCGAGCGTGGCGATGCGCCGCCTTCCAGAACGCCTCGACCGTCGTGCCCATCGGCTCGCGCCCGCGGTACAGCCGCACCTGCAGCGGCACGACCCATTCCTCGCCACCGGCCGGCACCAGCGTCCCCGCCGCGATGTCCTCGTCGACCAATGTCCTCGGCAGCCACGCAATGCCGCGCCCATCGAGCGCCATGGTCCGCAACACCGAGGCCAGGTGCGCGGTGAACACCACCTTCGGCGCCAGCGCATCGAGCCGGCGGCCCAGCACGACCTGCGCGATCCGTCCCAGCCCCGATTCCTGGCTGTAGGCAAGCAGCGGCACGGGCGCGGTGGCGCTCTTGCCCAGCACGTGCCGCGCGCGGCCCCTGGCACCGCGCGCGCTGACCGGCACCAGCGCGTCGGCGCCGATCTGCGTCGACAGCGCGTCCGAGCCATCGAGCGAGTTCGCGGCCTCGGGATGCGCATGGCTCAGCACGAACTGCACCTTGCCCTGCGACAGCAGCAGTTCGCAGCGCGGCAGCAGGTCGGACATGAGCTGCACCGGGCCCAGCGCCACGCGCGACTCGAGGGTGCGCAGCCAGCGCGGCAGGAAGGTGAAGGAGAGCGCGTGCGTGGCGGCGAGCCGCAGGGTCGCGGCATCGGCTTCGTTGACGGCGCGCGCATCGGCCGGAATGCGGTCGACGCGCGCACGCAGCTCGCGCGCGACCGTGCCGAACCATTCGCCCGCGGGCGTGAGCGTGGCGGGCTGGCCGCTGCGGTCGAACAGCTCGGTGCCCAGCCATTCCTCGAGTGCGCGCACGCGGCGGCTGAAGGCCGGCTGGGTCAGGTGGCGCTCCTCGGCCGCGCGCGAGAAGTTGCCCGTTTCGGCCAGCACCAGGAAGTCGTCGAGCCAGAGGAAATTCATGGCGGTGCTTTCAAGGCATCGAAGTCTAGAAAAAGGGCATTGGCCGGATCGGCGCCGCGCGGCCACCATCGGGTCTTCCTCAGCTCCTGGAGACCTCCCGTGAAGATCGTCGAGATCCGCGAACAGACCATCCCGATCAGTTCGCCCATCCGCAATGCGTACATCGACTTTAGCAAGATGACCCTGAGTCTCGTGGCGGTGATCACCGACGTGGTCCGCGACGGCAAGCCGGTGGTCGGCTACGGCTTCAACTCCAACGGCCGCTACGGCCAGGGCACGCTGATGCGCGAGCGCTTCATTCCGCGCATTCTCGAAGCGCAGCCCGACACGCTGCTCGACGCGAGCGGCCGCAACCTCGATCCGCACAAGGTGTGGGACACGATGTTCAAGAACGAGAAGCCCGGCGGCCACGGCGAGCGCTCGGTCGCCATCGGCACCATCGACATGGCGGTGTGGGACGCGGTGGCGAAGATCGAGGGCAAGCCGCTGTTCCAGCTGCTGGCCGAGCGCTACGGCAACGGCACGCCGAACCCGAAGGTCTTCGTCTATGCGGCCGGCGGCTACTACTACCCGGGCCAGGACCACGGCAAGCTCAAGGACGAGATGCGCAGCTACATCGACCGCGGCTACACGGTGGTCAAGAAGAAGATCGGCGGCGACTCGCTCGACGAGGACCTGCGCCGCATCGACTCGATCCTCGGCGTGCTGCAGGACGGCCAGAAGCTCTGCGTGGATGCGAACGGCCGCTTCGACCTCGACACGGCGATCGCCTATGCCAAGGCGCTGTCGCAGTACGACCTGTTCTGGTACGAGGAAGCCGGCGATCCGCTCGACTTCGAACTGCAGGCCACGCTGCGCAACTACTACGCCAACCCGATGGCCACGGGCGAGAACCTGTTCTCGATGCAGGACGCGCGCAACCTGATCCGCCACGGCGGCATGCGGCCCGACCGCGACTGGCTGCAGTTCGACTGCGCGCTCAGCTACGGCCTGGTCGAGTACCTGCGCACGCTCGACATGCTCAAGCAGCACGGCTGGTCCGCGAGCCGCTGCATCCCGCACGGCGGCCACCAGATGTCGCTCAACATCGCGGCCGGCCTGGGGCTCGGCGGCAACGAGTCCTACCCCGACCTGTTCCAGCCCTTCGGCGGCTTCCCCGACGGCGTGAAGGTGGAGAACGGCCACGTCACGCTGCCGCCGCTGTCGGGCATCGGCTTCGAGGGCAAGGCCGACCTGTACGCGCGGATGCGTGCGCTGTCGGACTGAAGTGGCGATCGAGCGCGCGGCCCGTGCGTCCGCTATATTCCGCCGGCCCATCGCGGCCGGCGGGACAGGACGCCGTCCCCCTGCGCAACCCCTCAGGAGATCGAAGTGCATCCAAAGTTTTGCGGCCTCGTGGCCATCGTCGTGGCGCTGTCGGGCTGCAGCCTGTGGCCGAAGTCCGGCCCGTCCAAGGATGCGCCTAAGGCCGCGGCACCGAGCGAGACCTACCACTCGGACCGGCCCAAGTCCTTCACCAACACCGCGGGCGTGTCGGTGCCCGAGAACCTGATGCTGCTGTGCCAGTACCGCGTGGGCAAGACACTGGCGGAACAGGACGAGAAGAACCGGCAGTCGACCACGCCGCAGCGGCTCGAGTACGGCACGGGCGCGAGCGCGCCGCTGAAAGCTTGTTTGTCGGCCTACGGTTACCTGGAGCGCTGAGCGCGGGACTCATCCCGCGCCAGGGCGCAGCTCGGCCGGTGCATCCGACAGCTCGCCGACCAGGAAGTCCCTGAAGCTTTCGGCCGCCGGCGACAGTGCGCGGGCCCGCGCGCAGAACAGCGACAGGTGGCGATCCACCGTCGGTGAGGTCAGCGGCCGCGACACCAGGCCGAAGGATTCGAGCATCGGCAGCACGCGGCTGGGCTGGGCCGTGATGCCGAAGCCGCCGCGCACCATGCCGAGCGCGGTGGTGATGAACGACACCTCGTGCGCCGGATGCAGCGCCAGCGCATCCGAGTGCTTGAACAGATCGGCCTGCAGCCGGTTCGTGAAGTCGGGCGTGAGGCTCACGAACGGATGCTGCAGCGCCTGTGCCCAGCTCACGCGGGCGCGCGCGGCCAGCGCATGGTCGCCCGGGCACACCAGCCGGATGCGATCGCGCATCAGGCTTTGCTGCAGCAATTCGGGCGGCGTCGGGCGCTGCGGCGCGATGCAGAGGTCGGCCTCGCCGCTCACGACCCGCGCGGTGGCCTGCTGGTTCAGCGAATCGAGCACGTAGACCGCGATCGCCGGATACCGGCGGCGGTAGCGATGGATCATTTCGGGCAGCGTCGTCGCCGCATAGAGCGGCGTGCAGGCGATGCGCACCGTGCCGCGCTTCTTCTGCTCGAGGTCCTGCGTGCTCTCGAGCGCGCGCGAGAGATCGTCGAGCACCTGCCGCGCGAGAGGATAGAACTCGCTGCCCGCCAGCGCGAGGGCGGTCGACCGCGTCGTGCGGTCGAACAGCCGCACCCCCACGTTGCGTTCGAGATCGCGGATCAAGAGGCTCAGCGCCGAAGGCGTGAGATGGAGCCGGCGCGCCGCCGCGGCAAAGCTGCCGGCATCGGCGATGGCGACGAAGGCGCGCAACTGGCGCAGGGACACGTTTCCGATATTCATAAGACAAGCTCAACAGGGCCTAAAAAAGTCTAGCTTGTCTTAGCAATACCCGCTACCTACGATGCCCTTCATCCGAGACCAACACGAAGCGATTCCACGATGCTGCGATTCGATCCCAACCTGCGGTGGCTGTTCACCGAATACCCGATGCTCGAGCGTTACGAGGCGGCCGCCAGGGCCGGCTTCCGCGGCGTGGAAGTGGCGTTTCCCTACGAGTACCCGGCGCGCGAGATCGCGGCCCGGCTCGAGGCCAACGGGCTTGCGCTGGTGCAGATCCTCTCGCCCTTCGACTGGGACGCCGGCGAGCGCGGCTACGCGGCGCTGCCGGGACTCGAGGCGCGCTTCCGGCAGAGCATCCACACCGCGATCGACTATGCGGCGCAGGTGGGCGGTCCGATGATCCACGTGATGCCCGGCAACATCGGGCCGGACATGGACCGCGCCCGCTGCATGGACCTGTTCCAGGAGAACATCGCCTGGGCCGCCGACCAGGCCCGCGCGAGCGGGCTCACGCTGATCCTCGAGCCCTGCTGCCGCGCGCGCTTTCCCGACTTCCTCTATCACCGCATCGAGGAGGGCGTGGCGGTGGTCGAGGCGCTGGGCCGCGGCAACGTGAAGCTGTGCTTCGACACCTTCCACATCCAGACGGAGCAAGGTGCCATCGCCGAACGCCTGAAGGCCGCATGGCCTCACGTCGGGCACATCCAGGTCGGCAGCGTGCCGGGCCGCAACGAACCGGGCACCGGCGAGATCCGTTTCCCCTACCTGTTCGAACTGATCGAGCAGATGGGTTGGGAGGGATGGATCGGCTGCGAGTACGCGCCTTCGGGCCACACGCTCGACACGCTGCAATGGGCCGCCGATCACGGCATCCGCGATCCGCGCACGGCAGCGGCCGCGCACTGAACAACACCACCCACGAGGAGACGACCGCGATGCTCAGCGCCGCCGACAACGACATGCTCACCCGCACCGGGGCCCAGACACCGATGGGCCAGTTCTTCCGCCGCTTCTGGCAGCCCGTGGCGCTGTCGCGCGAACTGCCGGAGCGCGACGGCGCGCCGATGCGCGTGAACATCATGGGCGAGAGGCTGGTGGCCTTCCGCAACAGCGAGGGCGTGGTCGGACTGGTCGACGCGCGCTGCCCGCACCGCGGCGCAGACCTGTACTTCGGGCGCAACGAGAACTGCGCGATCCGCTGCGTGTTCCATGGCTGGCAGTTCGACCTGCAGGGGCGCCCGGTGGAGCTGCCCAACGTGCCGCCCGGTGCGAGCTACCACCAGACGCTGCGGCTCAAGGCCTACCCGACGCGCGAGCACGGCGGCGTGGTCTGGGCCTACATGGGACCCGATCCCTGGGAGCGCGAACTGCCCGAGCTGCCGCAGCTCGAGTTCGCGGCGTTGCCGGAGTCGCACCGCTACGTCACCAAGAAGCTGCAGGAATGCAATTGGGCGCAATCGATCGAGGGCGCGCTCGACACCTCGCACTTCTCGTTCCTGCACATGCCGGCGCCGGGCGTGCCATCGAACGCGAACCCCGATGCGCCGGCCGACGAGAAGCGCCTGCGCTGGATCCGCGAGGACCCGCTGCCGCTGTTCTCGATCCTCGAGCACGAGGTCGGCTTCGTAGTGGGCGGCGCGCGCCGCGCCGACGATGGCGTGCGCTACTGGCGCAGCGCGCAGTTCGCGCTGCCCTCGCACAGCACCACGCCCTCCACGCTGCCCGGCGAGACCCACTTCGGCTACACCTGGGTGCCGATCGACGACGAGAACTGCTGGATCTACACCTATGCGTGGAACCCGGATCGTCCGCTCGGCGAGGAGGAGGTCGCGAAGTTCAAGGAAGGCCACGGCGTGATCGCGGAGGTGGATGCGGACTTCATCCCGATCCGCAACCGCTCCAACGAATACCTGATCGACCGCGTCCACCAGAAGCACATCAGCTTCACCGGCGTGCGCGGCGTGGCCGAGCAGGACGCGATGATCCAGGACAGCCAGGGCCGCATCGCGGATCGCACGCAGGAGCACCTCTCGGCCTCCGATGCCGCCGTGGTGCGCTTTCGCCGCACCGTGCTCACGGGCGCGAAGGCACTGGCGCGCGGTATCGAGCCCGAGGCGCCGCTGCGGCACGCGGCCTACCGGCTGCGCTCGGGAAGCTGGTTCGCTTCCGAGGGCGTGTCCTTCGAGCAGGTGATGCTCGAGCGCTTCGGCGACACCGTCGGCCGCATCTCGGCGGCGCCGGGCGCATCGAGCGCCGAGGAGGCCACCAGCGCTCGCTAGCTTTTTTCCGCTTCCCCGTTCCCGACAAGAAATCCTGGAGACAAGACACGATGAACCCGATGAAGAAGTTCCGCTGGCCCGCCGCGCTGGCGCTCGCGGCCTGTGCGCTGGTCGGTGCCGCCACCGTCCATGCGAGCACCTACCCGTCCAAACCCATCAAGCTGATCATTCCCTACGCGGTCGGCGGCTCGACCGACCAGACGGGGCGGCTCATGGCCAAGTCGCTGTCCGAACGGCTCGGGCAGGCCGTGGTGGTCGAGAACCGCGCGGGCGCCGGCGGCACCCTGGGCCAGGACTTCGTGGCCAAGGCGTCGGCCGATGGCTACACGCTGCTGTTCAGCGCCGCGGGTCCGCTCACGGTGACGCCGCACACCTATGCGAAGCTGAGCTACGACCCGGTCAAGTCCTTCGAGCCGATCGCGCTGGTGGCCACGCAACCGCTGCTGCTGGCCGTGAAGCCGGGCCTCAAGGCCGACAGCGTGGCCGAGTTGATCGCGCAGGCCAAGGCCAACCCCGGCAAGCTGTCGTACGGATCCTTCGGCAACGGCAGTGCCGCGCACCTGGCCGGGGAGTACTTCAAGACGCTGACCGGCGTGGACATGGTGCACGTGCCCTACAAGGGCAGCGGGCCCGCGTTGGTCGACCTGGTGGCGGGGCAGATCGACCTGATGTTCGACGTCTTCAGCACCTCGGCGCCGCTGGTCAAGGCCGGCAAGCTGCGCGCGCTCGCGATCACTTCCACCGAGCGCTCGCCGCAGTTCCCGCAGGTGCCGACCATGCAGCAGGCCGGGGTCGCGGGCTTCGAGGCCGGCACCTGGTTCGGGCTGCTGGCGCCGGCCGGCACGCCGCGGCCCGTCATCGACAAGCTCTCGGCCGCGGTCAACGCGGCGCTCGGCGAGAAGGAGCTGCAGGAGACGCTGGCCTCGCAGGGCGCGAGCGTGCGCGGCGGCACGCCCGAGCAGTTCAGGAGCTACTTCCTCGCCGAGTACGACAAGTGGGGGCGCATCGTGAAGTCGGCCGGCGTCACGGCCGACTGAGCGCGACCCTTCTTCCGTTTTTCTTCCACCCGCCCCTCGTCAGGGGGCCGCTTTCCGTCATGAAACTTCTGAGCTATTCCCACCAGGGACGGGCGCGCTGGGGCGCGCTCGTCGATGAACGCATCGTCGACCTGCAGGCCGCGTCGCAGGGGCGCTGCCCCACGCTGCGCAGCGCGCTCGCCCAACTGGACCTGCCCGCGATCGAGGCCTTGGCCAGGAGCGCCGTCCCCGACGTCGCGCTCGGCGAGGTGACGCTGCTGCCGGTCGTGCCCGACGCGCCGCGCATCTTCTGCATCGGCCTCAACTACGAGGAGCACCGCGTCGAGGCGCGACGCGAGAAGACCGGCCAGCCGACCGTGTTCCTGCGCGTGGCGTCCTCCCAGGTCGGCCACGGCCAGCCGATCGTGCTGCCGCGCGAATCCACCTGCCTCGACTACGAGGGCGAGATCGCGATCGTCATCGGCCGCGGCGGCCGGCGCATCCGCGAGCAGGATGCCTGGGCGCACGTGGCCGGCTATGCGCCCTACAACGATGCTTCGGTGCGCGACTGGCAGGCCCACACCACGCAGTGGACGCCGGGCAAGAACTTTCCCGCCACGGGCGGCTTCGGGCCCTGGATGGTCACGCGCGGCGAGATCGCCGATGGCCAGGAACTGGGTCTGGCCACGCGGCTCAACGGCGAAGTGGTGCAGCAGGCGACGACCGCGCAGCTGATCTTCCCGATGCCCACCCTGATTGCCTACATCTCGACCTTCACCGCGCTCGAGCCGGGCGACGTGATCGTGACCGGCACGCCCGGCGGCGTGGGTTTCAAGCGCCAGCCGCCGCTGTACCTGCGCGCGGGCGACGTGGTGGAGATCGAGGTGGAGGGCGTGGGCATCCTGTCGAACGCCGTGCAAGCCGAATGACCGACACGCGGCCGATCGAGGCGCGCATCGCTGCGCGCGCGAGCGTGGCGCCGGACATCTGCGCGCTCGAGATCGAGGCGTGCGACGGCACGCCGCTGCCGGCCTTCGATGCCGGCGCGCACATCGACGTGCATGTCGATGGCTTCGTGCGGCAGTACTCGCTGCTCGGCGCGCCGTGCGCGGCGCCCGCGCGCTATCGCATCGCGGTGCTGAAGACCGCCGCCTCGCGCGGCGGCTCCGAAGCGGTGCACGCCCGGCTGCACGCGGGCAGCGCGCTGCGGATCTCGGGACCAAGGAACCTGTTCCCGCTGCAGTCGCAAAGCCCATGGTCGCTGCTCGTCGCGGGCGGCATCGGCATCACGCCGCTGCTGAGCATGGCGGCGGCACTGCAGGCGGCCGGCGCGCCATTCGAGCTGCACTACTGCGCGCGCTCGCGCGGCGCCATGGCTTTCGTCGACGAGCTGCTGCGCTCGCCGTTCGCGCACGCAGTGCACTTGCATCCGGACGACGAGGCGGCTTTCGATGCCGCGCGGGTGCTGGCCGGCCGGCCCGCCGACGCGCGACTCTATGTCTGCGGCCCGCAGGGCTTCATGGACCATGTGCTGCGCACCGCGAAGGCCGCGGGCTGGGACGAGCGCAGGTTGCACCACGAGTCCTTCCAGCCCGTGGCGGCGGCCCCAGGCGATCGCGGCTTCGAACTGGTCGCGGCGCGCAGCGGCAGGCGCATCGCCGTCGCGGCCAACGAGACGGCGCTGCAGGCACTGCGGCGCGAAGGCATCGAGATCGCATCGTCCTGCGAACAAGGGGTCTGCGGAAGCTGCCTCACACCGGTGCTCGAGGGCCGGGTCGAGCACCGCGATGCCTTTCTCACGGCGCAGGAACAGGCGCTGCACGACCAGTTCCTGCCGTGCTGTTCGCGCGCGCTCGGCGAGGTGTTGACGCTCGATCTCTGAGGCCGTTGCGGGGCCCGGCTTCGAGGGGCGGCGCGTCGGCACGCCATCCTAGAATCGCCGCATGGCATCTCCAGCGGCTTCTTCATGATCGGTTCCGGCGGCAAGCCCACCAGCAGGGACGTCGCGCGGCTCGCGGGGGTGTCGCAGGCGACGGTGTCGCGCGTGCTGCAGAACTCGCCGCTGGTGCAGCCGGCCACGCGCCAGGCGGTGCTCGATGCGATCGCGCAATCGGGCTACGCGCCCAACGCGGCCGCGCGCTGGATGCGCACCAAGCGCACCGGCATCATCGCGCTGGTGGTCGCCAACCTCGCGGTCAATCCGCTCTATCCGGCGATGCTGCAACTGCTCTCGGCCGCGCTGCGCAAGCGCGGCCTCTCGGCCTCGGTCTACGAGGAAGAAGACTTCAGCGACGCGACCATGCGCGTGATGGTCGAGAGCGGCGTGGACGGCGTTATCACCACCACGGCCACCGAGGCCTCGCTGCCGCTGCTCGAGCGCATCGCCCAGAAAGTGCCGCTGGTGCTGCTGCACCGCACCGTGGGCTCCGATGCCTTCGACCAGTTCTCGAGCGACAACCGCGCGAGCGGTGCCTCGACCGCGGGCTTCTTTGTGGACCACGGGCGCACGCGGATCGGCCTGATCTCGGGCCACGACCTGCCGAGCACCTTGCGCGAGCGCGAGCAGGGCTTCGTCGAGGAGCTCGCGCGACGCGGTGTCGCGCTGAGCCCGGGCGCGGTGGCGCGGGTGCCGAAGTTCTCCTATGCCGCGGGCCAGGATGCGGCGCGCGCGATCCTGCAGTCGGGCCGCGTCGATGCGATCTTCGGCGTCAACGACATCGTGGCGATCGGCGCGCTCGACGGCGTGCGCTCGCAGGGGCTCGCGGTGCCGCGCGACGTCTGGGTCGTGGGCCACGACGACGTGCCGATGGCCGCCTGGGACAGCATCGCGCTCACGACGGTCTCGCAGTCGCGCGAGGCGATGGTGGAGGCCGCCGTCGCGCGGCTGTGCGCGCGGCTCGACAACCAGCAGATGGAGCCGGCGCGCGTGGTGCTCCCGCACGCGTTCATCGTGCGGGGCACGGCCGGCTGATCAAGGCCTCACATCTCAGTCGAGGGTGATGTTGTTCTCGTGGGCCACCTTGCCCCACTTCGCGACCTCGTTCTTCAGGTAGCTCGCGAACTCCTCGGGCGTCGAGCCGACGATGTCGGCGCCCATCGACGTGAGCTTGGCGGCCGTCTCCGGCTGCTTGAGGATCTTCACGATCTCCGTGTTGAGCCGCGCGACGATCTCGGGTGGCAGGTTGGCCGGACCCATCACGCCGCCCCACGAGTTGGCCTCGAAGTTCAGGATGCCGCCTTCGGCTACCGTGGGCACGGAGCTCAGCGCCGACGAGCGCTTGGCGCCGGTCACCGCGATCGGCTTGAGCAGCCCGCTCTTGATCTGCGACATGCCGCCGATCACGGTCGGGAAGATCACGCTCACGTTGCCCGCGATGGTGTCCTGCAGGCCGGGCGCATCGCCCTTGTAGGGCACGTGGACCATCTTGAAGCTCGCCATCGACTTCATCATCTCGCCCGCGAGATGGTTGGCCGATCCGTTGCCGGCCGAGGCATAGGTCAGCTTGTCGGGGTGCGCCTTGGCATAGGCGATCAGCTCCTTCATCGAGTTCACCGGCATCGTGGGCTGCACCAGCACCACCAGCGGCACCACCGAGGTCAGCGTGATCGGCGTGAAGTCCTTGATCGCGTCGTAGGGCAGCTTGCGGTAGACGGCCGGATTGATCGCGTTGGGCCCGAGGTTCGCCATCAGCAGCGTGTAGCCGTCGGGTGCCGCCTTGGCCACGTACTCGAGCGCGATCAGGCCGTTGGCACCGGGCCGGTTCTCGACCACGAAGGCCTGGCCCAGCGCCTCGGTGAGCTTCACGCTGAGCAGGCGCGCGGTCACGTCGGAGGCACCGCCGGGCGGGTAGGGCACGACGAAGCGCACGGGCTGCTTCGATGGCCAGGCCTGGGCCAGCGCGGCGGCCGACACCACGAGCGAGGCCACGCACAGGCCCGCGGCGCGCCACAGGGAACGGGCCTTCATGCGGCCACCGTCGCGGTCGAGGCAGCGGGCAGCGGCAGGTCCAGCGTCGTGGTGCGCCGCAGCTCGCGCCGGTACTTCTTGTCGTCGAAGGGCCGCGCGCGGTGCATGGTGGTGCGGTTGTCCCAGATCACGAAGTCGTGCACCCGCCATTCGTGGCGGTAGATGAACTGCGGCTGCGTCGCGTGCTCGCTGAGGTCGCGCAGGATCAGCCGGCCCTCGGGCACGGCCATGTCGACGATGTGCGAGGCATGCGAGGCGAGGTAGAGCGAGCGCCGCCCGGTGCGCGGCAGGGTGCGCGCCAGCGGATGCACCGCGCCCTTGAGCCGCTGCTTCTCTTCCTCGGAGAACTCGAAGCCCATGATCTGGCGCGAGTAGGCGATCGAATGGAAGACCTGCAGCCCTTCGATGGCGGCCTTCGTCGCGTCGTCGAGCGCGTCGTAGGCGGCGCGCATGTCGGCGAACTCGGTGTCGGCCCGCACGGGCGGCACCACGCGCGCCGACAGCATCGAGTAGCGGCCGGGCGGGTTCTCGAACGAGGCGTCGGTGTGCCACAGCCGGTTGCTGATGGTGCTCATGCGCAGGCGGTGGTCGGCCGGCAGGATCTGGCCGTCGGCGCCGACGTTGGAGATGTCGGTCAGGGCCTCGTTGCCGAAGCGGTTCTTGGCGAGCACGGCGACCGAGGTCTTGCTGTGCAGCGTGCCGTCGAAGCGCTCGGCGAAGGCGAGCTGCTCCTCGTTCTCGAGCGGCTGGTCGCGAAAGACCAGCACCGCGTGCTCGTCCATGCCGGCGCGCAGCTGCGCGAGCGTGTCGGGGTCGGTCAGGGTGCGCAGGCTGATGCCGGTCACCTCGGCGCCCAGCACCGAAGGGAGTTTCTGGATGTGCAGTGTCATGGTGGAGTCGTCTTTGGGTACGTATTCATGAATACGTAGTCATTTTTGGCGGCATGACCGCGATGGCGCATCGGGGAAAGCCCGCGGCCCGGCCGAAACCCCGGGTTCAGCCTTCGGCGGCCGCCACTTCCTCGGCCATCCAGTGCTCGAAGTCGCGCACCCGCTGCGGCACCGGCCGGTCGGCGCGCCAGGCCATGAAGTAGCCGCCCTCGGTCGGCAGCCGCAGCGCGAGCGGCGCCACCAGCCGGCCGCTCGCGAGGTCGTCGCGCACGAAGGCCAGCAGGCCCATCATCACGCCCAGCCCCTCGGCCGCGGCCTGGTAGGCCATGGCGGCGTTCTCGAACTTGAGGCCGCGATGGATGTCGAGACCGCTCAGCCCCGCGGCCTCGAGCCAGGCCGGCCAGTCCTGCGGCCGGTTCAGCGAGCTCAGCAGCGCGTGCTGCGCGAGGTCGGCCGGCTGCGCCAGCGGCGGATCGCGTTGCAGCAGCGCCGGCGCGCACACCGGCAGCAGCGTCTCGCGGAACAGCAGCCGATAGCCCGGGCCCTCGGG
Organism: Variovorax sp. 20P10.2.4; assembly: GCF_058244205.1. Taxonomy (NCBI): domain Bacteria; kingdom Pseudomonadati; phylum Pseudomonadota; class Betaproteobacteria; order Burkholderiales; family Comamonadaceae; genus Variovorax; species Variovorax sp. 20P10.2.4. The sequence continues at coordinate 2,278 of NZ_JBZAYE010000052.1, read as the reverse complement.
CGGGCTGGGCTCGGAATGGATGCTCACGTCCACGTCGTCGCGCTCGAAATCGGTCGGCTTGTGCGAGGTGGTGATCTGCACGTCGATGCGCGGATGCTTGGCATGGAAGCGCGCCAGCCGCGGAATCAGCCAGCGGATCGCGAAGGTGGGCGGCAGCTTGATGCGCAGCAGCCACTCGTCGGGGCTCTGCTGCAGCTGCCGCGTGCCGAGCTCGATCTGGTCGAAGGCCACCCGCATGCTCGCGTGGTAGCTCTGGCCCGCGGGCGTGAGCCGGATGCCATGGCGGCCGCGCTCGAACAGCTGCACCTCAAGCCAGGCCTCGAGCGTGGCGATGTGGCGGCTCACCGCGCCCTGGGTCACGCAGAGCTCGTGCGCGGCGCGCGTGAAGTTGCCGCAGCGCGCGGCGGCCTCGAAGGCGCGCAGGGCATTGAGCGGCGGCAGGCGGCGTGTCATGGGGTCTGACTTTAGCTCATGCCTGCATGCGTTAATTGTGATTGCGGCGCCTTCCTCTGCAGGCCTAGGATTCGGCCACTACAAGACAGGAGACGCGCAATGATGAAGAAACTGCATGCCTGCACGATGGCCGTGGTGCTGTTCGCGGGCTTCGGCCCCGCGCTGGCGCCGGCCCAGGACGCGGCCGCCAACTACCCCAGCCAGCCGATCAAGCTCATGGTGCCCTGGCCCGCGGGCGGCGGCGTCGACACCACGGCACGCATCGTGTCCGACATGCTGGGCCACCGGCTTGGCCATCCCTTCGTGATCGACAACCGCGCGGGCGCCGGCGGCAACATCGGCACCGAGCTCGCGGCGCGGCAGAAGCCCGATGGCTACAACCTGCTGATGTCCTCGATCAGCCCGAACGCGGTCAACGCCAGCCTCTACAGCAAGCTCGGTTTCGATCCGGTCAAGGACTTCGAGCCGGTGATCTACGTGTCGGCGGTGCCGAACATCCTGGTGGTGCCCGGCGACTCGCCGTTCAAGACCGCCAAGGACGTGATCGACGCCGCGCGCGCCAACCCCGGCAAGCTCAACTACGCCTCGGGCGGCATCGGTTCATCGCAGCACCTGGCGGCGGTGCAGTTCGCCAGCGCGGCCAAGATCGACATCGTGCACGTGCCCTACAAGGGCACGGCGCCGGCCGAGGCCGACCTCGCGGCGGGCCATGTCTCGCTGATGCTCGACACCACCACCTGCCTGCCCTTCGTCGCCAGCGGCAAGATGCGCGCGCTCGCGGTGGCCTCGAAGAAGCGCAATCCCGCGCTGCCCGACGTGCCCACTTTCGACGAGGTGGGGCTGTCGGGCGTCTATGCCTCCTCGTGGTACGGCCTGTCGGCGCCGGCCGGCACGCCCAAGGCCATCATCGCCAAGCTCAATGCCGAGGCCAACGCGGTGCTCAAGTCGCCCGAGTTCCAGAAGCGCATGCTGGCCTTCGGCGCCGAGGTCGGCGGCGGCACGCCCGAGGAGTACGGCCGCTTCATGGCCAGCGAGACCAAGCGCTATGCCGAGATCGTGCGCATCTCGGGCGTGAAGCTCGATTGAACGCCGGCCCTTTCCCTTCTTCCCACGCTCCCGACGATCCCATGTCCGCTTCCCCCGCTCCCCGCACCCTGTTCGACAAGATCTGGGAGCCGCATGTCGTGATGCAGCGCGACGACGGCCAGAGCCTGCTGTACGTCGACCGCCACCTGGTGCAGGACGGCTCCGCGCCGGCCTTCGAGATGCTGCGCCAGCGGCAGCTGCCGGTGCGCCGGCCCGAGCGCGCCTTCGCTACGCCCGACCACTACGTGCCCACCGGCTCGCGCGAGCTGGCCGACATCGCCGATGCCGAGAAGCGCGCGATGGCGCAGGCGCTGCACGACGACAGCGCGGCCGCGGGCATCCGCTTCTTCGGCCTCGACGACATCCGCCAGGGCATCGTGCACGTGGTCGGCCCCGAGCAGGGCCTGAGCCTGCCGGGCAGCGTGATCGTCTGCGGCGACAGTCACACGGCCACGCACGGCGCGCTCGGCGCGCTGGCCTTCGGCATCGGCGCCTCGGAAGTGGCGCACGTGCTGGCCACGCAGACGCTGTGGCAGCGCAGGCCGCGCACGCTGCGCGTGACCATCGACGGCCGGCTCGGCGAAGGCGTGTCGGCCAAGGACATCATCCTGGCCGTGATCGCGCGCATCGGCGCCGCCGGCGGCACCGGCCACGTGATCGAGTACGCGGGCGAGGCGATCCGCGCGCTCTCGATGGCGGGCCGCATGACGGTGTGCAACATGTCGATCGAGGCCGGCGC